>DASXXV010000075.1:0-96502 GCA_036502905.1 Occallatibacter sp.
CTGCCTGTGAACCCGCTGGTAATGGCCAGGAATTGGCTACCAGGCTAGCCAGAATCCACGCCCAAGGCCGGTACGTTCTCCTGATCCGAACTCTCACCCTCGTGCCCTCCCTCGTGTCCGCTCGCCACAGCCCCCCAGTTATCGAGTCATGTTGTTGACCTGCGAATACATGTCATCCGCGGCCTTGATCACCTTCGAATTCGATTCGTAGGCCCGCTGAGCCAGAACCATCTGCACGAATTGCGTCACCACATCCACGTTTGAATTCTCGAGATAACCCTGTTGCAGAGTACCCAGTCCTTCGGTTCCTCCGGGGTTCCCCAGCACCGCATCTCCCGAGCTCAGGGTCGATTGCAGGAGATTTGTTCCCCGACTCTCCAGGCCTCCGGGGTTGGGAAAGGTCGCCAGTTGCAACTGCCCGAGTTGGGAAGGGTTCTGCTGCCCGGCGAGCGTGGCGTTGACCACTCCGTACTGGGTGATGGTCACCGCCGTCGCATTGGGAGGGATCGTGATAGTAGGGATAAGCGGGTCGCCGTCGGTGGTAACGATGGTTCCCTGGCTATTCAGGTGAAACTGGCCCGCCCGCGTGTAGCCGATCGTGCCATCCGGGCGCTGAACCTGGAAGAACCCGTTTCCCTCGATGGCAACGTCAAGCGGATTGGAGGTCTGGTTCAGTGAGCCTTGAGTCATGATCACCTCAGTGGCGGCGGGCTTGGTGCCCAGCCCGATCTGCAACCCCGCGCTTACGGTCGACTGGCTCTGTGCCGCTCCGGGCGTCACCATATTCTGGTACACCATGTCCTGGAACTGCAGCCGAAGCTGCCGAAATCCGGTGGTCGATGAATTCGCCAGGTTGTTGGCGATAGTGTCCAGATTCATCTGCTGCGCGCTCATTCCGCTGGCCGCCGTATACAACGCCCTGATCATGCTGTTCCTCGTTTTCTCTTGTTTTTCGACGAGATCACCGTTTTCCGCTCATCCCCTAAACCCGCGGCAGGTCCTCCGTCGCAAATTTGTTGAACTCGGTATGGAAAATGGTGAGCGCCCGCTGCATCATTTCCGCCTGGCGCTGCACTACGATAAGGTCCATTGTTCCTTGAATCGCATCCTCGTTGGCCGCCTCGATCGCCCCCTGGTGGATGGAAGCATCTTTCGCCGGGACGGCAGGGATTCCTGCTGGAGCCACATAGCGGTTAGCGCCTTCGGGTGTCAGTTGTGCCGAAGAGGGAAAGTCAAAGACACCCAGGCTGGCAACGGTTCCTCCCGCCACCGACAGCACGCCGTCAGCGCCCACTGATATTTCACCGGGAGGAACTGGGATGGGTTGACCCGTCGAGGAAAGGACCTGTTCGCCAGCCCGGGTCACCAGCATTCCGCCCTGCGAGCGGTGAAAGCCGCCGTCGCGCGTGTAGCGCAATCCCTGGGCTGTCCGGATGGCGAAGAAACCCTGGCCTTCAATCGCCAGGTCGAGTGGATTCCCGGTCTGCTGCAACGCGCCCTGCGCGAGGTTAAGCCGATCCCCTCCCAATACCCCGAAGTCATTCACCGTCCGACCCAGTTGGGAGGTAAGCGCGTCACTGCCAAGCAGCACCGACCGGAAATACTCTCTCTCGGCGCGATATCCCGGAGTCTGCGAGTTGGCGAGATTCGCAGCCGCGGTATCGAGTGCCTGTGTCCGCGCCAGCAACCCTGTCATCGCTGCGTAGTAGCCGCTGTCCATGCCCCGAAACTGTGCACAGGCTGGACCAAACCGGGCCTGAAAAGATTAGAGAAAACTATTGGAACAATTCCAAGCCGCGGGCCGGACGTCAACCTCCGCGACGGCTATTTCAGTCCGTCACACAGGATGGTCACGACAAACCTCTGCTGTCCAAAGCGGTAGGCATGATGAAGCTGGAATTCCGGCGCTTGTACACGCAGCTTGTAATCCCTTCCGGTGATCACCGCCGGCACCGAGAGTCCGCAGTGCCCGGCCAACTCGGGCACCTTGCCCTTCCACGCGCCCGCAAGCATGTTACAGATCTCCCCGATCCCGTCCTTGACGGTGTCGTCGATGTCCGCGAAGTTCATCCCGGTCATCAGGGAGGCAATTGTGATCGCCGTCTTCGCCGAAGAGCGGAAAACACAAGCCCCGCTGAGGATGCCGCCAAAGCCGACGACTGCCGTGACTGCTTCGGGTTCGGCCTCCACCGCCGCCCCGTCGCGCGCGCATTGCACGCCCAGCATCAGGTGGAACACTTCCTCAACACTCCGATCCAGATTGCGGGGATCGGATACCTTCCCCAGGGATCCGCGCACCGACACCGACATGCTCTCTACCTCTCTACCCCAGTCCGGTTCTGCCCATTAGAAAAAAGCCCGGTCCTGCGCCCGACCCGTCCTATACGCGGCTGCGCCGCTGCCCATGCAGCCATCGCATGATGCAGCCATCGCATGATGCAGCCAATGCATGCAGCCTTTCATGTAGCCACGTCAGGTAAGCGAGCGCCCGGCTTACGCCACCCGCAATAGCGGAAGTACCCGCTCCTTCACCTGTTCGGCCGTAAACGGCTTGCGGATATAGCCGCGGGCCCCGGCATGGATCGCCTCTTTGACGTGCTCCTCGCTTGACTCCGTGGTGATCATGATCACCGGCACCCCGGGTGCAAGGTTTTGTGCCTTTATCTGGCGCACGAATTCCAGACCATCCATCGAAGGCATATTGATGTCCGTCAGGATGAGGTCCACGCGTTCGGCCCGCAGGGCCTCCAGCCCTTCCAGCCCAGTCCCGGCCTCGAGGACCACAAGAGTATCCAGCCCGGCCTGGCGCAAAGAACGCTCCACGATCTTACGCATCACCGACGAATCATCCACGATCAAGGCGCGAACTTCAGTCATTCAAGCCCCCTGGATTCTTATCGGCAGGAAAGGAGAAGCCTTGAGCAACCTCACGGTTGGAAACGATCCGGCGCCGAAGACTACTCCTGCCCATCGTCGCACCACATGCCGCCTCGGATTCAATCGCCCACCGAGCCAATTACGTCCTCCACCGAGGCCACATTCGGAACCGGACCTGCCGGGCCCTTTTTCCACATTCGCAGCCACAGGCAGTCGTGGACACGCACCAATTTCGACTCGACAGGGCGGACGCGCTCGACCGCCCGCGCCAAAGCCCGCACCAGGGCCGGTTCCGAGGAGGAATCCAGTAGCTGGGCCTGCGGATAGACGGCCTTCAGCATGCGTTCGTGCGCCGGGCGGAACTGCGATCCCCGGACCAGCCCGCTCTCCACCCGGAGGCCGCTCATGCGTTCCAGAGCCAGTGCCACCACCGCGTCCGGCCGCTCCTCAAATCCGAGATACACCAGCTTTCCCACCGCCACGCGCAGCGGTAGTGCCCCGAAAGCATCGACAAACAGGCGCGGAAGCAACGGTGACACCGCCTCCGGGTCATGAAACGCCAGGGGAAGCACGGGGCAGCTCCACTGCAGGGTCAGGGCGCGGGTGACGAGCTCCTCGTTCACCGCCTTCTGGCGGATGAGGAACTGCCCCAGCCTGCCTCCTCCCCCGGCTCGCTGTTGTTCAAGAGCCTGCTTCAACTGTCCCGCGGTGATCCATCCCTGCTCCATCATGAGCAATCCGAGAGGCATGCGATGGCGGTATCCGCTCGCTCCCATTCCGCGACCGTCCAATTCACGGCGAAGCGAGACTCGCATCCGCTCCTCGGTGCATGCAACGGAGCAATTCCAACCGCCTTCGAATACCGGCGCGGACCGGCTGCGCCACAGGTGAACCCAGCCCGACCCGCAGCGGGGGTTGGCACAGGATTCAAGGAAACTGGCGCGTGCGCCCCGGTGGCCTCCCGGCTCCGGCGCATGCGCCCGATCAGCACTTCCCCCCAGGCTCAAAACAGGCATCGTATGCTCTCCAGGCGCTTGCGCGGCGCTGCTACCTCGGTCACCCGCAAGCCGAAGTTACCGTTCACCAGCACCACGTCCCCGCGCGCGACTATCTTGTCGCCCACGATCAGGTCGACGGGGTCAGACACCTGGCGATCAAGCTCGACCACATCTCCCGGACCCAGCTCGAGAATCTCGCCCAGGGGCATCTCGCGGCATCCGAACCGCAGGGCGGCTTCGAGCTCTACATCCATCAGCAGTTCCATCCCCGGACTGAGGGCGGCGGGGGATGACACCGATTCGTTCGTCCGCGACCCCGTCTGGCCGGGCTCGGGGTCAACCTTCTTCGCGGGTGCCCCGACCTCGTCACGAACCAGGATCGTCCAGGCGCGGTCGCCAGAGCGTAACTGAAACGCACGGGAGACCTGGCTGTCGCCCTCGCAAGGCTCGAAACTCACCACCCGGCAATTCTGGCCCGTCCGGGCCAACAACTCGCCCGCGGCAGCGTCGCATGTCTCGCGCAGCAACTCGCCCCAGGCCTCTTTCTGATCCCGTCCTTCTCCAAGAAGCGGAGAATCGAGAACGGCGCCTTCGATGGTCATCGAAAGACGGACGTTCAGATCCCCGTTCAAAGTGGCCTTGAAGCAGAACGAACCAGAATCGATGGGCCGGGGATACGACTCCACAAGTTCCGGTTCACCGGCCAAAGCCTGGGCGAACAAGGTGGACGCAATCTCAGACCAGCAATCAAGAAAACTCGTCATCGCGACGCTCCTTCTACCGGGCTATCCATCCGCGCTGCCCGGTGTGCTCCGCGCCGGATAGCCTGCGCCCCTGCAAGGAACTGGCCCCCGACCCGCCATTCGGCCATGGTGGTGGCCGGGACGTCGAGCCGCAGAATGGTCCCGGGAGTAAGGTCCTCAACGGCGCTGGCCGGCAGGCGGGTCGAGGGAAGTTGCAAGGTTCCTCCAAATCGGATCCGCCGCACCGCGGCTTCCATGCGCGTACGAACCTCGGGAGCGTGACGCCGACGGCGGCCCCAATCCGATGTCAGGCGGCGCAGAATGGTGTTGGCCACGACCGCTGGAAACGCGAGGTTGAGCAGTCCCGAACTATGCGGCATGCGGATCTCGAAGCTCAGGCAGAGGGTCTTTTCGTTCACTGCAATGATCCGCGCCACCTGGGTTTGCATCTGGCGCCGTTCGAAATTGAAACTCAATGACACCGGCTGCCAGGCTGCGGTCAGTTCGCGACATATAATCTCCACCACCGACCCGAGGATAGCCTCCTCGATGTCCGTCAATTCGCGCAGCTCCCCTCCCCGTCCGTCTCCGCCCAGGAGAAGGTCGATGACGGGAGGGGCCACCGCCAAATCAAGCTGGAGTACCGACAAAGCGCCCAGAGGTTCCAGGCGCACAGAGGCCACGTAGCTGATTTCCGGGATGCGCAGAAGGAATTCATGGAACGGAATCTGCTCAGCTGAGACCAGGTTGACCTGGAAGCGGGTACGCAACCAGGCCGACAGGTTATGGGTGAGATTGCGGGCAAACAGATCATTCAACATGCTGATCACCCGCAACTGGTCGGTGGAGATCTGCCCTGCGGACGAGAAGTTGTAGGGCAGCACCCGGGCCCTGACCTCGGTCTGCCGCGTCTCCGGCGTGGAACTGCGGGCGGCCTCGAACAAGGCGTCGATCTCATCCTGGCGAAGGGTTTTGTCCATGCAATTTCTCCGTTTCCGGGCTTATTCAGCCCATTCCGGTCAGCGTCGCCCCTGGCCTCCGGACCGCCCCGCTCGCGCCCCGGCTGCGCCGTTCCTGGCCCTGTCGAAGGCTCCGCTGCCGGTCAGATCCTTGAGGCCCGCGCGCAAATGCACGACCGCTGACGCATGCACCTGGGAAACCCGCGACTCCACCACGCCCAGGGCCAGCCCGATCTCCCGCATGGTCATTTCCTCGTAGTAATAAAGCGTCATTACGAGGCGCTCGCGGTCGGGCAGATGATTGATCGCTTCCCCCAACCGGTCTTCGAGTTCCGAGCGAAGACAGCAGAATAGCGGGTCCTCGTCCGGACGGCCGGGAATATAGGCCAGCTCTTCCTCCCCCGAATCCTCGTTGTGCTCGATGTGCAATGTGCCGATCTCCAGACCCTTGAGATCGCCCAGTAATTGCTGGTAGTCCTCCAGGTTCAGCCCCAGTTCGGCGGCGATCTCGGCTTCACCCGGAGCCCGTCCCAGGCGGGATGTCAGCACCCGGATTGCCTCCTCTACCGCCCTGCCTTTCCGCCGCAGCTCGCGCGGGCTCCAGTCCAGGGTTCGCAGGCTGTCGATGATGGCTCCGCGAATGCGGAACTGCGCGTAACTTCGGAACTGGACTTTCTTGTCCGGATCGAACTTGGCAAACGCATCCATGAGCCCCACCACCCCCGCCGAAACGAGGTCCTCGATTTCCACGTGCTGGGGCAGCCGTTCATGGATGCGCCGGGCAAGATACCGCACCACCGGCAGATGTTCGAGCAGAATGTTCTCCTGCTCCGGCGTCAGGCTCGAGGCGCTCCCCTGCGCGGCCGGGTAAGCTCCCTCGAAGCCGATTCCGTACGTCAGATCACGGGAATTTCCGGCCTTGTTCTGGCCCACCGCTATCAATACCCCATCCATCGCTTCCACCTCTTGAACTCGCGAACCCGGCCGTTGCAAGCCGGACAGCGGTTCCAATTCGTCCTTCGGTTCACGCCGCCGATCCACCCTGGCCTCATCCCGTTCGCTCCCGTTCTTCCCCGTCCGGCTGCCATCGCCCGTCGCGGCCACGTCACCGCACCGTGCCGATGGGGCGCAACCGGATCTGGGGAGGAATCTCGCTTGAAGCCAGGACCGACAATCGGGGGAAAATCGGTTCCAGCCACCTCTTCACGTGGTAACGCGCCGGACTGGGAGCTAGGAGCACGGGGGGAGCCGAAGCGGAGGCCGAGCCGATAAGACGATTCACAGAGTCCGCCAGCCTCCGGACCAGCGGCACACCGGGAGGCGCCGTAGCCGCCAGCAGCGGCTGCGCCGTTTCCGGCGATACTGTTGCCACGATTTCCTCCTCAAGGACTGGATCGAGCAGAAGCACGGGTAATTGGCCGTCGCTGTCCAGCAACGGCTGGACCAGGCGCCGGCCGATCGCCTGGCGCGCCGCTTCCACCAGCCCTTCCGTACTCTTGTCTCGCGGGGCGGCTTCCAGCAGGGCCTCGAGGATGGCGCCCAGGTCGCGGATCGACACCCGCTCGCGCAGCAACTGCTCCAGCACCCGCGCCACCTCGCCGAGAGTCAACAGTTTGGGCACCAGTTCTTCCAGGAGTTTCGGATGGGATTCGTTCAGGGAATCCATGAGGCGCTTGATTTCTGCGCGTCCCAGCAACTCCCACGCATGGCGGCGAACCAGTTCACCCAGATGCGTGGTCATCACGGTTACGGCATCCACCACCGAGTAGCCCGCAGCCATAGCCTGTTCCTCGAGGTTGGGCGCTATCCACATCGCCGGCACGCCAAAAGCCGGCTCGCGAGTCTCCTTGCCGGCCAGAGGACGGAGCCCGGGACTGCCCGCAACAGCCAGCAGAAGGGGACCCTCCGTCTGCCAGCGGCCGATCTCGATCCCGCGCAAGGAAAACAGATATTCGCGCGGCCGCAGGCGCAAATTGTCGGAGATGTGCACGGGGGGAACCAGGAATCCGAACTCCGCTGACAAATGGCGCCGTAACAAGCGGACCTTGTTCAGCAACTGACCGCCCTGTTTATCGTCCACCAGCGGGATGAGCTGAAACCCTATCTCCAGAGTCAGTTCTTCAAGGCGTAGCAACTGAGCCATGTCGGAAACCTGCGCCTGCTCGGATTTCTTCTTGTCGATCGGCGGCTGGTCCGCAATGGAAGCCGCAGGCGCGCCGCGCGCGATTCGCCGCCCCGACCAAAACAGGGCTCCAGATACAAGGAGGAAAGCGAGCTTGGGCAGGCCGGGTACGAGGCACATCGCACCGGTGACCAAGCCGGCCAGGTAGAGCGTGGCAGGACGCGCGAGCAACTGCTGCCGGATTTCGCCTCCCAGCATCCCGGCTGAGTTGGCCCGCGTCAGAGTGATCGCGCCGGCCACTGACACCAGCAGCGAAGGAATCATCGTGACCAGCCCGTCGCCCACCGTCAGGATGGTGTACGTGCGCACCGCTTCGCCCAGATCGATCCCCTGTTGCAGCGTGCCGATCAGCAGGCCGGCGACGATATTGATGGCCGTAATCAGGATCGTGGCCAGCGAATCGCGCTGGTTGAACCGCGCCGCTCCGTCCATGGCGCCGTAGAATTCGGCTTCGCGCGCAATCGCCTGGCGGCGCCGGCGCGCCTCCGCTTCGTCGATGAGCCCGGCATTCATGTCGGCGTCGATGGCCATCTGCTTGCCTGGCAAAGCATCCAGCGTGAACCGGGCCGTCACCTCTGCCGTGCGCACCGCGCCATGGGAAACCACCAGGAACTGGATCGCGATGAGGGCCAGGAACAGCACGAACCCGACGACATAGTTACCCCCCACCACAAACTGCCCAAAGGCCTCGATCACCTTGCCGGCCGCCGCGGTTCCTTCCGAGCCGTGCAGTAGAATCCGGCGGCTCGAGGCAATGTTCAGCGAGAGCCGGAACAGGGTCAGCAGAAGCAGCAGCGTGGGAAACACGCTCAGTTCCACCGCTCGCCGGATCTGCACGGCGGAGAGGAAAACGATGACGGAAGCGGCCATGGACAGCGCCAGCAGAAGGTCAAGAGCTGCAGCGGGCAGTGGCACGATCATGACGAAGATCACGCTGATAGCGGCCAGCGGCAAAGCATACTCGCGAAACCGCTCCAGGAGAGAAACGTCGGGCCGAGCGCCGGACGCAAGCGTACTGGTGCTCATCGGGAACCTCCCCGCGCCATTCTGGCGGAGTTGCGAACGCGCGCCGCCTCGCGGGCGCGCCGCTCCCGCAATTCAGCGTCGACCCTCTGCCGGTACAGGTAGGCGAGGATGGATGCCACCGCGGCATACAGATCCACGGGGATGGCCTGGCCAGCCTCGGCGGACTTGTAGAGCGAGCGCGCCAATGGCGGATTCTCGATAATCGGCACACCCGCCCAGCGGGCCTCGGCCTTGATCTCCTCGGCGAGCAGATTGCGCCCCTTCGCCAGCACCCGCGGAGCTTCCATGGTGGCGAAGTCAAAACCCAAGGCGATCGCGTAGTGAGTTGGATTGGTTACCACCACCGCGGCCCGGGATACGTCGGCCTTCACCTTGCGGCGGCGCATCTGCCGCTGCAAGCCCCGAATGCGGCTGCGGATCTGCGGAGACCCCTCGGTCTCCTTCATCTCGTCCCGGAGATCCTGCTTGCTCATCTTCAGGCGCGATTCCCGGCTGCGCCATTCGAGGATGTAATCGATCAATGCCCAGCCGAACAACAGCCATGTCGCCGCTTCCAGCAGGCCGAACACGTCCGCGCCCAGCAACTCCAGACGTGCCGTCGAGAAAGGCGGTATCTCCATCTGGCGGGCGATTCGCTGCACCGCGAACACCGACAGAAGAGCCACCGGCAGCATCGATTTGCCCAGCCGCGACACCGCCCGTAACGAAAACAGGGTTTTGGCGTTGGTCAGGGGATTGATGCGGTCGAGTTTGAATCCCACCGAGCCGGCATGCATGTTGATACCGCCGGTCTGAATCAACCCTGTCCCCAGAGCACCTATAGCCACGGCCATCATCACGACGCAGATGGGGGTGAGCACTTCGAAGGTAAGCCTGCGCAGAGCGATCAGCGTGGGTCCAAGTTCAGCGGTATCCCACTTACCGCTGCTGCCCAGGGCCAGAAATCCGCCAAAGGCGGCGCGCCAGCCATTCAGGGAACGACTCCAGAGCACGCCCAGGGTAAGAACGCCCGCCAGGGTTCCCGCGGCCGTCGTCAATTCGCGACTATGGAGGATGTCGCCGTCCTTGCGAGCCTTGTCTTTCCGGTGCGAGGTAGCCTGTTCGGTGCGGTCTCCGGGCATGCTATTTCCCCCCACTGTTGGCTGTGATGAGCCGTTCCGCCATATCCAGCAGACCGGCGAAGCGCGCCTCGATAAATCGCGGCCATAAGGCGATTGATCCTGCCAGGATGGCAAACCCGGTGAGAGTCTTCAGGGGGACCGTCATTGACATTACTGGTAACTGGGGGCTCAGCCGGCCGACCAGTGCCACGGCAATCTCGACCAGGACGGTCGCGGCGAGCACCGGCGCTGCAAGTTCTACCCCAGCCAGAAACACGCCGCCGGCCGCGCGCACGATCGCCAGACCGCTGGCGGGCAGCAGCGAGTAACTGCCCAGGGGCACCGCGTGGAAGCTGCGAACCAGCGAGGCCAGCAGGATCCGATCGAGTCCCGCGGCGATGATCACCATCGTTCCCATCAGCTGGAACAGATCGCCGATCAGAGGAGTTTCTATGTGCGTGGAAGGATCCAGCAGGTTAACCAGCGAGAAGCTGAACTGCACTCCCGCAATCTGCCCGGCGAACAGCAGCATTTCCTGGAGCAGCGCCAGCGTCAGCCCGTACACCAGCCCCACTGCCAGCTCCCCCAGTAGCGGAGCCAGGCCCAGCTCGGCATGGGCATTGGGCAGCCCCGCAATCAGCGGCGCCAGGAGGAATGCGATGGTAACCGCCAGCGCTGCCTTGGTGCGCATGGGAAGCGCGCCGGAAGAAAAGAACGGGGCGAACAGCACCATTCCGCTCACCCGCACCAGCGCCAGCGTCATCGCGCTCAAAAATGTGTTCCAGTCGTTCAACCCCAGCTCCCTAGCTACGAACTCCTGCTTGCCAGCTCGGTTTCGTTCTCATCACGTCTGCTTCACCCGATCCAGCTAGAAGCCAGGAGCATGTAGCTGGAAGCGCTTTTCACCCCAGGTAATGCCGCAGGTCCGTCAGCAGCATCCGCGTGTAATCCGCCATTCGCCCCAGGAACCACGGCATGCCGACCAGCAGGATGATGCCCACGGTCAACAGCCTGGGCACCGAGGTCAACGACTGATCCTGCAAACTGGTCAAGGTCTGCACCAGGCTCAGGACAAAACTCAAAAGGGCCGCCATCACGAGCAGCGGAGCAGCCACAATCATCGATTCCTTCATCAACTGGCGAAGCAGTTCCGCAACCATATCCGGATTCATGTACTTCTCCCAAAAAGTGTCTAAAAACTCTTCAACAGCGAGCTGGCCAGCAGGTTCCAGCCGTCCACCATCACGAAAAGCAGAATCTTGAGGGGCGTCGAAACCACCACCGGCGGGAGCTGGAACATGCCAATGGAGGTTGTAATAGAGGCCGTGACGATGTCGATAAGCAGGAAGGGGAGGAAAAGCACCGCTCCGATGGCAAACCCCGCTTTTAGCTCGGAGAGAATGTAGGCCGGCACCACGACCCGGATGGGCAGGTCGTCGGGAGTTGCCGGCCGGGAGATTTGCCCTGCTGCGGTAAACAGCGCCAGGTCCTTCTCCCGCGCATAGCGCAGCATGAAGTGCTTTACCGGTTGGGAGCCCCTGGAAATCGCGTCCATGCCCGTGATCTGGCCGGCGCGGTAGGGCTCCACCGCCTGCTCGTCCACCTGGGTTAGAACCGGGGTCATCAGAAACCATGTCATCATCAGGGCCAGTCCAAGCAGAGTGGGGTTGGATGGAGCGGTCTGGGTACCCAATGCCTGGCGCAGAAAGTGAAAGACCACCAGCAGCCGCACCAGGGGCGTCATGGCCATCAGGATGGCGGGCAGCAGCGTGATCAGGGTGAGAACGAAAAGAATGGTCCAGGGTGTGGAGTTCGAAGGCTGCAGCTTGGCGTTCAGATCCGGAAGCAGCGGCGGCGCCGAAGCGGCCACCCGTACGGCCAGAAGGAGCCCTACCATGAGATCCTCGTGCGCCCGGCAACCCCGATCCGGCGGCCCGTTTTTCCGTCCAGCGCAAAGAAAGCGGGAGCACCCTCGGCAGAGGTCGCTATCAGAAACCTGCGCCCCTCCGCCTCCACCAGCGCCAGCGACTGGCGCGGTGCTAGCGTGATCTTTTCCAGAACCGCCAGGCTCGGCCGCGGTCGGATCTGCCGGCGCAGGTGGGCGAGCAGCCAGCCCGCCATCCCGCCGGTTTTCTGTATCGCCCTTGTCATCGTCCCGTTGTCCACGTTTGCCTCAAATGCTGGTTTCTGGTTCACTGCCACTCGCCCACCTCACACCAGCCGCGTCAAGCGGACGGCCAGTTGCGTGTCCAGGACTTCAAATTCGCTCCACGCCAATTGCACGTCTCCTGAACCGAGAGGCACATCATCCCCGTGCATCCATTGCGACTCGACCACCACTCCGGAGGCCAGGGCCAGAAGGTTGCGAACCCGGAAGTTGCGCAGCGGGATGGCCACTTCCAGTTCAACCGGAAGCCGCAAAGCGAGCCCATTCGCGGGAATGACCGTTTCGGGCTCCATGGCTTGAGGCGCTGGAACCAGGGCCTGTCCGATCGTTTCGCCGGTCTCGCCCGGGTTCCCGGCCATGGGTGCTGTGGCTGCTGTGGACACATCCGCCTACGCTGCAGAAACGTGACCACGAATGCAACATCGAGGATTGGAACGGTTTAATAAATGCGGCTTGGCGGTGTCCCGATCCTCGCCGCCCCTCTCCCCTGATTTCGCATGGCTGCTACACTGGTGTTTACCGGCAACCTGCTGTGGAGACCGCTTTGAGGCGGTGGCGAGGTCCAAGAAAATGTCAGAAAAGAACGGAAACAAGAGTTTTACAGGCACCGGCCTGCGGCTGAAGATCGGCCTGGCAGAGATGTTGAAGGGCGGGGTCGTGATGGACGTGATGAGCGTCGAACAGGCCCGCATCGCCGAAGAGGCGGGGGCGGCCTCGGTGATGGCGCTGGAACGCGTGCCCGCTATGATTCGTGCCGAGGGTGGCGTCGCCCGAATGGCCGGAGTCAAGCTGATCAAAAGCATCATTGATGCGGTTTCAATTCCGGTGATGGCCAAGGCGCGCATCGGCCACTTTGCCGAGGCGCAGATCCTCCAGGAGATCGGCGTTGACTTCATCGACGAGAGTGAAGTCCTCACCCCTGCCGACGAGGCCCACCACATCGACAAGCACGCCTTTACCACGCCATTCGTGTGCGGGGCACGCAATCTGGGAGAAGCGCTGCGGCGAATCGCGGAAGGCGCCGCCATGATCCGGACCAAGGGCGAGGCCGGCACCGGCGACGTGGTCCATGCCGTCCGCCACATGCGTCAGATCGTGAAAGAGATGAAGGCCCTGACTGTGCTGAGTGAGCAGGAACTGTACGCCGCCGCCAAGGAACACCAGGCACCCTATGAGTTGATCCGTATGGTGGCGCAGGCGGGCAAGCTTCCCGTTCCGAATTTCTCCGCGGGTGGCATTGCCACTCCGGCCGATGCGGCGCTGATGATGCAACTGGGCGCCGAGGCCATTTTTGTCGGCTCGGGCATTTTCATGAAGGAGCGCGCCACACCCCTGGATGTGGAGAAGGATTCGAAGGAGCGCGAGGAAGCGGTTTCGCGCGCCAAAGCTATCGTGATCGCCACCACGCACTACAACGATCCCAAGGTGCTGGCCGATGCGAGCGAGCAGGTGACCGGAACCATGAAGGGTCTGGCAGCCGCCGCGATCGAGGAATCACAACTGCTGCAGACGCGCGGCTGGTAGAAGGTCTCTCTTTAAAAGCCGGAAATGCGCAAGCATTTCCGGCTTTTCCGTTCTGAGCGGCCGTTGCAGTCTTCGTTGCAAATCACGAAACGATTTCATCCGCGATCGTGCAACATTGAATGTTGAGGAGTAAAGTTTGACCGAGGCCGAAAGACCACGTATCGGTGTTCTGGCGATTCAGGGCGATTACGCAGCGCATGCCGAAGCGCTGATGGATTCCGGCGCGCAGCCAGTGGAAGTTCGCAATCCCGAAGAACTCAACGACCTGGATGGCCTGATTCTCCCTGGCGGCGAATCGACCACCATGCTGAAGTTTCTTGAACGCCGGGGGCTGTTCGAGTCGCTCAAGGAGTTCGCGGCGAAACGCCCGGTCTTCGGCACGTGCGCAGGCGCAATCCTCCTGGCTCGCGAAGTGCGGCACCCCCAGCAGCGCAGCCTGGAAGCGCTGGACGCGGTGGTGGAGCGCAACGCCTATGGGCGGCAGATCGACTCGACCATTCTCACCCAGCCGACATCGCTGCCAGGTGGCCCGCTGGAGATGGTTTTCATCCGCGCGCCGCGCTTCGTTGAGACCGGGAGCAAGGTCGAAGTTCTGGCCGAGCGAGCGGGATTTCCAGTTCTGGTGCGTCAGGGCCATCTCCTTGCGGCCACTTTTCACCCGGAACTTTCAGCGGATCGCCGAATCCACAAGCTGTTTGTAGAAACTGTCATTCAATCCCGCAACCACGCGCAGAAAATATAAGGGACGGCGCCCTTCTTCTTCTTTTTTGCGCCATATCAATCGGGCTGTGCATAAATCGACCATCTCTGACGATTCCTCGTGCGTCCAATCTTGGGTGGGAGTAATCTCTCTTCTACAGCAGCATCATCGAGGCCTCGAATGCCCGTTACCTTTACGCGCGCCCCAGCGGAAATAGAACGGAAAGAACCTGGAATAGGGGGGAAACCCCCGGTAGACCGGCGCCCAACCGGCGGCGGCGGGGGCGGGGGCGATGACGACTGGCAAAGCCAGCATCGGGGCCCTCGCGAGCGCCTTCACCGCATCCGGTTCTTTGTGTTTTTCGGGCTGGCCGGGGACATGATGTTCTTCGCGGCGCTGGTGGTGCTGTTTTTCGCGCGCCAGGCAGGCATTCATATGGATGCCCGCAGCCACGAGATGATTGGCGACTGGCATCCCATTATGCTGCCTCCCATCGTTTATCTGAATACCGCAGTTCTCCTTCTTAGCAGTTTGGCGATGGAATTTGGGCGCCGCAATATTTTTCGCGAAATCGATGTACTGGAAGAGTGGCTCGGCCTCGGCCGCCCGGCCCTTCGCCGCACACTACCCTGGGTCGGCGCTACTCTTTTCCTCGGCATCCTGTTTCTCACCGGCCAGGCCATTGCGTGGAAGCAGTTGACCGTCGAGGGTTTCGCCTTCGACCACTGGTCCACTCCCGCCAGTTATTTCTTCTACCTCGTAACCGGGCTGCACGCCGCTCACCTTGTTCTGGGCGTACTTGCCCTCACCATCTGCCTGTGCACGCTGGGCTGGCTGAAGAAAGTAGAGTTCCGGCAGATTGCCGTGGACGCAACAGCCTGGTACTGGCACACACTCGGCCTCGCCTGGATGCTGCTGCTGGCGGTTCTGGCTGTCGGCCAGTAACCAGCGGCTACAAGCCGGACCATTTCACGCCGGATACCCCGCCAGATCCAGCCAACCTCGATTCTGCACCTAAAGCGGTGCATAAACCTGGATACAGTTCTGGCTGTATCCCCGTCAATCAGCTGCCATTAACCTTCCTCAGCCGTCTTGCATTCGAATCGTCACCAGCGCATCGCGGTGGATGCGCGTTTCAAGCACTGCACCGACTTCGCCGGATTTAGACTGATACTCATGCCGTTAACCAGGGCCGCAAAGAAAACTGCCAAGAAGCCTGTTCCAAAGCCCGCAGCCAGGAGAGCGCCTCATAAGTCCGCTCCTGTCCCTGCCTCGACGGCCGAAGTACGAGCCCGCAGGATGGGCGGCGATCTTGCACCTGAGCGAGTCGCGGCCGTTCTCAGGGCGCTGGACGAAGCTTATCCCCATGCAGTTTGCGCGTTGAATCACAAGACCCCATGGGAATTGCTGGTGGCGACGATCCTCTCCGCGCAGTGCACGGATGTGCGCGTGAACATGGTGACGCCTGAGCTTTTCCGCCGCTTCCCTACTCCGGCAGCCATGGCCGCAGCTCCCATTTCCGAACTGGAAGATCTGATTCGCACCACCGGCTTTTTTCGCAATAAGGCGAAATCTATCAAAGGAGCAGCACAGGCCATTGTGGAGCGTTTCGGCGGCACTGTGCCGCAGACCCTGGCTGAGCTCATCACCGTGCCGGGAGCCGCTCGCAAGACCGCCAACGTAGTCCTCGGGGTTTCTTATGGGCTGGCCGAAGGGGTGGTGGTGGACACGCACGTGTTCCGGATCGCGCGTCGACTCAACCTGGCTAAAGGCGACACGCCCCAGAAAGTCGAAGAAGAATTGATGCGGGTGCTGCCCCGCGAAAAATGGATTGATTTCTCCCACCAGGTCATCTATCACGGTCGCCAGGTTTGCCTCGCACGCAATCCAAAGTGCAACATTTGCAACCTCGAACAGCTTTGCCACTCCAAGGACAAGACCTGGCACTCCTAACGCTGGGCCGGGCTTCTCCCGCCGCCCGTTAGCTCTGCTTTGCCGAGTTTCCGTTCATCGGGTGTGAGCACAGTCACGTGCTGAATCGCCTGCTTTCGTGTATCTATCTCCTCTGAGGGAACAATAAGTACATGCACGATGTGCTGGTTGCACTCATTTTTGTGGTCATTGTCATCATCCCTGCAATTGTCACCGCCATTCCTCGCCGGAATGACGCCGAAGACGACGCCTGAGACCGGAATGCATCGCCAGAATGCCGGCTCTTCGTCCCTGCTCGCCCGGATTACTGACTTCCGGTAAGTTGAAGCTTCCATCCCGACGGGATCCACACCTTTGCGCGAGCACCGTCCAGGCTGACTAGAATTCGTGTTGGGCAGCGTCAAAGACAACAGCGCGAGGATGCGCTATTCCTCATTCAGAACCCGGGCCCACGGGCGGGCGGCATGAGCACATTGGCAGGCCTCCGGGACCCTGTGCCATAAGATGTGTGATCCACATCACCATATAGTTGGTTGACCGGGCCTGTCTGGGGTCGTATCCTCAAAGAAAGTTATGTCGAAGTCCTCGAACCAAATAAAGATCGGCATCGCGGTAGCCATAATCGTCGGCACCATCGGCTGGCTGGCATTTACTGGCTACGGGGCGAACAAGAGCTACTACGTCACCATTGCCGAGTTGGGTGGGATGGGCGACAAGGCCCTCCACACCAATCTGCGCGTGGAAGGCTTTGTGCAGCCGGGCTCTATCGAGCAGAACGGCACCCATGTCACATTCGTGCTGAATGAGTTTGAAAGCCATTCGCCGAAGGCTCCCGGTGGTAGGCTGCTGAAGGTGGAGTACAAGGGAACCGAGCCGCCCCCTGACACATTCAAGAACGACTCGCAGGCGCTGGCGGAAGGCACGTTTGGGCGCGACGGCGTGTTCCACGCCAGCATCCTGCAGGCCAAGTGCGCCAGCAAGTACGCTCCTGCGCAACCGGGCGGCCAGCCCGGCATGGGACCGGGTAAGCCCGCTGCTGCTCCAGCCTCCAGCAATCCGCGCGCGGACGCCACCGCTCCCGCGCCCGCCTCCACCACCGCATCCGCCAACTAACGGCATGACCGATACAGCGACGGCGGCGACGTGTGCCCGATTGGACGCCGTTTCGAAACTGTTCGGATCGTTTGCCGCACTTCGCCAGGTTTCCGCCGAGCTTGAGACGGGGCGCTGCTACGTGCTGGTGGGCCCCAACGGGGCCGGCAAATCCACTCTCCTCAGAATCCTTGCGGGATTGCTGCGGCCCAGCATGGGCGTCATAAAAGTCTTCGAGAACCTTGAACCTCAACAGGCGCGCGCGCGCATCGGCTACATGAGCCATGCGCCCATGCTCTACGACGAGCTGACCGGCCAGGAAAACCTCCGCTACTGGGCCAGCCTGTATCCGGGCCGCGAGTGCCTCACCCCAGCCGAGGCGCTGACCCAGGTAGGACTCGATCCAGACCTTTCGCGTACGCTGGGACAGTATTCGCAGGGCATGCGGCAACGGACTTCGCTGGCGCGTGTTCTGGTCCCCTCACCCGAACTGCTGCTGCTGGACGAGCCGTTCTCCAACATGGATGTAGAATCGGCACGGCAGATGGTGGAACTGCTGGCCCAATTTCGTCACCGCAGCCGGACCATCGTTCTCACCACCCACCAGCGCGAACTGGCCTCCCCCATTGCCGACTACGTCCTGGCCCTCCAGGCTGGCCGCGTGGCCTCATTCGAACCGGGGAACCCCACCCGATGAAGACCAACGGTGCGCGATTCCTGGAAAGTCTCGGCATTCCTTTTGAACTGCTCGAATACGAGGTAGATCCCGAGGATCTTTCCGCCATCACCGTGGCGCAGAAGATCGGCATGCCGCCGGAGCAGGTGTTCAAAACGCTGCTCACCAGCGACGGGCGCGGCGATTACGCCTTCGCTGTAGTTCCCGGCAATGCCGAACTGGACTTCAAAAAGCTGGCGCGCGCGGCCCAGATGCGCAAGGCGGAGATGGCGCCGCTTAAAGACGTGCAGCCCCTTACGGGGTATATTCGCGGAGGCGTCACCATTTTCGGAGCAAAGAAAGCTTACCCGGTGTTCGTCGACGAGACCTTAATCCTGTTTGACAAGATCAGCGTGTCGGCCGGCACGCGGGGCACGCAGGTGATTCTCACGCCGGATGATTATCTGCGCGCAGCGCGGGCGCTTGCCGTTCCGGTAAAAACAGTGGACTTGACGAAAGACGCCAGGCCCGGTGCGGCGGAGGGACCGGCATGAGCCGCGCGCTGTGGATTCACCTGGTGAAAGACCTGCGCATTGAGTGGCGCTCGAAAGAGGCCATCAATTCCATGCTGTTCTTCGCCCTGCTGGTGGTGGTGCTCTTCTCCCTGGCATTCGATCCCAGCGGATCCTTCGCCCGCACCATCGCCGGAGGCGTGCTGACAGTGGCGCTGCTGTTTGCATCGGTAAGCGCGCTGAACCAGGCGTGGGCCCGCGAGATCCGCCACCAGGTGCTGGATGCGCAGCGTATGGCGCCCACCTCGGGATCGGATCTGCTCCTGGCCAAGATCATCGCCAATTTTCTGTTCGTCACCATCGTGCAAGTGGTTCTGGCGCCGGTGTTCATGGTGATGTACAACCTGCGTGTGATCGGCAACCCCTGGCAGCTCCTGCTGGTGTTGCCGCTGGGAACGTGGGCCCTGGTGGCGAACGGTACGTTCTTCGCGGCCTTATCCATTCGCAGCCGCAACCGCGAGCTGCTGCTGCCGCTGATCCTGTTTCCCATCTTCATGCCCGCGCTGATGGGCATGGTGCAGGCGACCGGAAACATCCTCAGCGGGGAGAGCGACCCGACGCTGTGGATCAAGCTGCTGCTGGGCTACGACATCATCTTTACCACGGTAAGCCTGCTGCTGTTTGAGGTGGTATTGCACGCCGAATAGGCGCCAAGGCAACCGGTTTGTTCCTGTCCGACTCATACCTTCGAACGCCGGGCCTGCGCTTTGCGGGCTGGATGTTCAGAACGACTGATAGGATCGCGTGCCCGGGATTTTCGGTCCGGGCAGTCCGACGGAGCGAGCGGCGTGGGGTTTTCGCGATTTCCCTCACTTGCCGGTGATGAAGGAGAATCGCAATGGCAGTCACCGGACGCTCGCTCTGAATAGCAGCCGCCAGTTCCCGCCTTTGGCTATCAGCACTCTGTTTCGGCGTGCGACCGCGGAGAGGTTCGAAATTCAGGGGGGAAACCGACCTTGGGACATCCGTCAAAGGACCTGATTGAAACCGAAGGCGCCTTGCGCACCATCATCGAAGCGCTCATCGATGACCAGGAAGGATTCCGGCAAATTGGAGAGGCGATCCAGGACGAAACGCTGAAGCGCTACTTCCTGGAAGAGTCGCTGAAGCGCGCCGAGTTTCGCGGCGAGTTGGAGAATATCCTCCACCAGGAAGGCGTGCGCGATATACACGAAACCGGCAGCCCCGCCGGGGCCTTCTTGCGCCTGTTCACGGGCCTCAAGACCAAACTCGGCAGCGGGCTGAGTGCGCTTCTGGAGACTGCCGAAGACGCGGAAGATGAAACCGTGGAAGCGTACTCCGACGCGCTGGAGAAATTCCTGCCGGCGCCCATTCGCGAAGTCCTGCTCCGGCAGGCCGCGCACGTTGAGGCGTCTCACGAATACGTGCGGGCGGCGCGAGATGCAAGCAATTAAACGGCTCGGGAATGTGTACCCCGGTTAGTCTCGTTACAAAACCCGAACCCATCGTGACGGCCGAACCAGCCAGGATCCTGGCGGTGTCCGGCGTGCTCCGTGCGCCAACACCGTTTCTGAAGACATCCCGCTGATGGTTCTACGGAGCGGATAATTCCAGGCCCTCGTGCGCCAATTCCAGCTCTTCGATGGCCACGTCGGAGCAGCCGGCATTCAGGGCTGGGCCGGACCATTTGCGCGGCCAGGCATTGCGCAGCTTCCACACCAGGACCGGGTTGTCAGCCTGATCGAGAAGTACGATGGCGACCGAGGTACGGGTGATGTTGCCGTTTAACCCGCTGTTGATCCAGTTCCAGAGAGAAAGATCGCGGGTGAGACCCCGCTTCAGGGTGACGTCGGCGGATTTGTACATGCCGGGCAGTTTTTGTTCGGTATTCCCTTTCGCATCGCCGGGTCGGTATTCCACCACGTCGATGGAGAGTTCGAGGCCTCGCACCTCGCTGAACGATGTGGCCGTGATTCCCTGGATCTCGACGCGAAAATTGCCGGCGGTGAACGGGTCATTTCGAAAAGTGGATGCCTGCGGGGTCGCAGATGACATGATTGGGCTCCTTGCAGCCGTTGAGATGGTTATTCCGATGGGAAAAAGTGTACGGAGTTGGTCAGAACTCGAGCAAAGGGAGAAACCTGCGGATGTGCTCGTCATATCGCTCGATGCGGCCGGTGAGAATGTCGTAGTACCACCCGTGAACTGATATGGCGCCATGGGCAAGGGCGCGTGCCACCGCGGGCTGGGCCTTGAGATTCAGCCACTGGGCCAGGACGTTTCCGCGGATCAGCGCAGCCAGTTCTGCGTTCTCGCCATCCACGGGATTGATCGGTTGCCGATGGCTCCAGGCGGCTTCGACGTGATGCAGCCAGCGGCTCGCCTTGGGCAAGTGCTCGAGCCCTTTTCGATCGAGCGCGGCTTTCATCGCACCGCAGTCGGAGTGGCCGCAAAGTATCGCGTATTTCACCTTGAGAACTTCTACGGCGTATTCGATGGTGGCGGTGGTGCCGTCCACGTCGTTGGCGGTGATGGGCACCACGTTGCCGGCGTTGCGAGAAATGAACAGATCGCCGGGGCCGGTACCGAGAATGAGGTCCGGGACGATGCGCGAATCGGAACAGGTGATGAACAGCCACTCCGGCGCCTGGCTCTCGGCCAGTAGATGAAACTGGTGCCGGCGCGCGGGAAAGACTTCCTTCAAAAAGTGCTTGTGTCCTTCGATCAGCCGCTCCATGCGGGGGACAGCCTCCTGTGATTCAACAAAACCAGCGTAAACCCACCGGGCGGGCACGACGTGGTGATTAACTGTTAACTTGTTTTGAAAGTATGTTTGGAGGACAAGTGGAAATGATTGTCAGACGATGGATTGCGCCTGCATGCTGCCTTGCGATCTCCGTTTTGGCGACGCTCGGCGCTGCCGGGCAAGGGGTAGATTCCGTCGATCCGGCGTTACGCACGCAGATTGACCGGATCGCGGCGGGGGTCATGCAGGAGCGCGGTGTGCCTTCGGCCTCCGTAGCCGTGGTAGAAGGCGGCAAACTGGTCTACACGCATGCTTATGGGAAGGCTTGCATTGATCCCGACAAGCCCGCCACTCCCGACATGCGCTACTCCGTGGGCTCCGTCTCAAAGCAGTTCACGGCAGCGGCAATCCTCTTCCTGCAGGAGCAGGGCAAGCTCTCGCTCGATGATGCGGTAGGCAAATATGTGCCAGGCCTGACCCGCGGCGATGAAGTGACCATCCGGCAGATCCTTTCCCATACTTCGGGATACCAGGATTTCTGGCCGGAAGACTACCTGATGGCCCCCATGATGAAGCCCGCCACGGCACAACAGATCGTCGGCACCTGGGCCAAGAAGCCGCTGGATTTCGAGCCCGGCACCCAATGGCAATACTCCAACACCGGTTACGTGATTGCCGGGCTCATCGTGGAGAAGGTAAGCGGGGAGAAGCTGATGGATTTCCTGGTGGAGCACATCTTTCGTCCCCTGCAGATGAAGTCCGTGTGGAACAGTGATGTGGAAAAGCTCACCCCATCCGATGCAACGCCCTACGTCCGCGCGGCGCTCGGTCCGCTGCGCCTGGCCCCCAAGGAAGGACGCGGGTGGATGTTCGCGGCCGGCGAGCTGGCCATGACAGCGCACGACCTCGCCTTGTGGGATGAGAGCCTGATCGCGCGCAGCCTGCTCAAGCCGGAAAGCTACCGCGAAATGTTCACCGAGATAAAGCTCAAGGACGGCAAAGGCACGCATTACGGGCTGGGCGTGTTTATCGGCAAACTGGACGACCGCCTCGACATCTCGCACAGTGGTGAAGTCACCGGCTTTGTCTCCGATAACGAGGTGCTGGTGGATGACGGAGTAGCGGTCGCTGTGCTCACCAACCACATGGCGGGTGGCGCCGGGGAAATTGCGCATCTCGCGGCCTCGGCGGTGCTCGGCCTGAAGCTGAAGCCGCCAGAGGACCAGGCCCTCGCCATCTACCGCGACCTGCAGAAGGGACGGATCGATCGCAGCCTCCTGGCGCCCAACCTGAACGACTACTTCGATGCCCAGACCGTAGCGGACTTTCGCGACAGTCTTGCCCCGCTGGGCGAGCCGCTCTCCTTCCGGCAGATAGCCGAGAACCTCCGGGGAGGCATGACGTTCCGGTCATTTCTGATTGTGTATCCCACGCGCCGCTTGAATTTGACCACCTACACGTATCCCGATGGGAAGCTGGAACAGTACCTGGTTTATCCGTCTGATTAGGGCCTGCGAAATTTCGCTGGGTGCGGAGTTCCCAGGGCGGGTACAGACGCCCGGTTTCCCGGTTGGCGCAGCGCGCCCCAAACCCGGTGTGAGCCGACCGGCACTCCCTCCCTTGTATCGTTCTCCCACATCCTTTCCGATACACTTGAACTGAACCTATGTTTGAGAACCTTACAGAAAAGCTGCAACGGGCGTTCAAGCATCTCCGCGGACAGGGCACCCTGAGCGAAGAGAATATGACCGAGGCGCTCCGCGAAATTCGCGTGGGGCTGCTGGAAGCGGACGTCAACCTGAACGTGGTGCGGGAGCTCATCGAGCACATTCGTACCAAGGCAACCGGTGCGGAAGTGATGACCGCTCTTTCCCCAACCGAGCAGGTGATCAAGATCGTCCGCGACGAGCTGATCGAGATCCTGGGCAAGGACACGGCGCGCTTCAAGTTCGCTCCCCAGCCGCCCACGGTGATTCTGATGGCCGGCCTGCAGGGCTCCGGAAAAACCACCACCGCGGGCAAGCTCGCGGGATGGCTGAAGAAGGGCGGCCATCGGCCGCTGCTGGTGTCAGTCGACGTGTACCGGCCGGCTGCACGCGAGCAGCTGAAACTGGTCGCGAAATCCATCGACGCCAAGATCTACGAGGGAAACACCAAGGGCGAAGAGCCGGGCTCGGCGCTGGTGGAGCGGCTGGCGCAGGAGGCGCGGAGGGAGGCCCGAAACTTCGGCTTTGACACGCTGATCGTGGACACCGCCGGCCGTCTGCATGTGGACGAAGAGCTTATGACGGAAATGGAGCGGCTGAAGAAGCTGCTCAACCCGCAGGAGATTCTCTTCGTTGCCGATGCCATGACGGGCCAGGACGCAGTCAACTCCGCGCAGGAATTTCATACCCGTCTTGGACTGACCGGGGTGGTTCTGTCGAAAATGGACGGGGATGCGCGCGGCGGTGCGGCCTTGTCGATCCGCCACGTTACCGGGCAGCCAATCAAGTTCATCGGCACGGGTGAAAAGCCGGACGCATTTGAGGCGTTCCATCCGGACCGCATCGTCGGCCGGATCCTGGGGATGGGCGACATTCTTTCCCTCGTCGAGAAGGCCGAAGCGACGCTCGATCGCAAGAAGTCCGAAGAGTTCGCCAAGAAGGCGCTCCTGGGCGACGGCTTTACGCTGGAAGATTTTCGCGACCAGTTGAAGCAGATCAAAAAGCTTGGCTCGATGGACAGCATATTGAAGATGCTGCCGTCGGTCGGGCCGTTTGCGGGCATGCAGCAGGCCGCCGGCCAGGTGGACGAGAAGCAGTTCGTACGCCTGGAGGCCATCATCAACTCCATGACCCCGAAGGAGCGGCATAACCACGAGATCATCTCCGGCTCCCGCCGCAAGCGCATCGCCGCAGGATCTGGAACCACCGTGCAAGACGTGAACCAGTTGCTGCGCCAGTACGCGCAAATGAGCAAAATGTTCAAGCAAATGGGCAAGGGGGGCGGCCTGGCAAGGCAGATGATGCGCGGCGGCCTCGGCTCGATGGGGTTGGGCGGACGTCAGAAGTTCGGACGGTGACAGCGAGATGAGCGCAACCAGTCTTCAGGACCAACTCGACGAAATCACGGCTAACACCCGCCACCTCGTGCAGGCCGACCGGCTTGCCGTGGGCGAACGCGCGGTGGCCGAGCTCTTCGCCACCGGGATCGAGGAACGGATTCTGCCGGTTGGGGCGGCGGCCCCCCGGTTTGCCCTGCGTGACTCCGACGGACGCACCGTACGCAGCGAGGACCTGTTGGCCCTCGGGCCCCTGGTGGTGAAGTTCTTTCGCGGACGTTGGTGTCCCTACTGCATGACCGAGTTGGAAACATGGCGCGACCTGTACGAGCGGTTGCGCGACTTGGGCGCTCTGATGGTTGTCATCGGACCGCAGACGGAGCGTCAGAGCGACTTCATGGTCGGCCACCATGGACTTCCCTTCCCGGTCCTCTCCGATCCCGGCAACAAGATCGCCGAGCAGTTCGGGCTGGTGTACACGATCCCCGAATATCTCCGCGCTTACTACAAGTCGATCCTGGTCAACATTCCCTTTGTGAACGGGGATGAGAGCTGGCGTCTGCCCCTACCGGCGACCTACGTCATCGAGCGCGACGGCCGCGTCGCCTTTGCCGAGGCGCACGCGGATTTTCGCGTCCGGCCCGAGCCGGAAGATGCGCTCGGCCTGCTTACACCGGCGCGCTAGCCACCGGTTATCACGGCCGGGGCATTGACCTCGCCATCGAGAATTCCCGGGGCGCGACGAACCCGTATACAGACCTTCAGGCGGGCGGCAATAGCTTCACAAGGGCTGCATTCACTTGCGCCAGCTTCGCGCCTTTCAGCAGCAACACCTTGCGGCGCGAGAGCTCTCCGGAAATCAACTCGATCTTTGCCCGGGGCACGGAGAAGGACTCTGCCAAAAATGCGATGAGCGCCTGGTTGGCGCGGCCTTCGAGCGGTGGGGCGTGCACGGCGATCTTCAATTGCGCATCCGGGCCTTCGCCGTAAACGCCTGTGACAGCGGTTTTCTTTGCACCGGGCTGGGCGCGGATGGCAAGCGTCACGCCCTCCGGTGTTTCTCGGATCATTCGCCTTCGTCCGCGTCTGCTGGTTGCGCCTGCGGTTTCTTGCGCGGCCCGAAAAGCGCGGTCCCAATGCGAACGCGGGTGGCGCCTTCATCAATGGCGATGGCGAAATCGCCGCTCATTCCCATCGAAAGAACATCCAGTGAAAGCCGCTGGTGCGCCGCGGCCCAGCGATCCCGCCACTCCCGGAGGCTCCGGAAGCAAGCGCGGGTAATGTCGTCAGCCACGCCCCAGGGAGCAATGGTCATCAGGCCGCGGGGCTCGAGGTGTTTGAGGTCCGGAAGGCGCTCCAGCAACTGCGCAGCCTCAGAGGAATCGGGATCCATGCCGGACTTGGCTTCCTCGGGGCTGAGCTTGACCTCGATCAGGATCGCAAGGCGTTTGCCCAGCTTCCCGGCGGCATCGTTGAGGCGCTCGGCAAGGCGCAGCGAATCGACCGAGTCGATGGCGTCGAACAGCTCAGCCGCGCGGGCGGACTTGTTCGACTGCAGATGGCCGATGAGGTGGATGCGGACGTCCTCGGGCAGTGCGGCGTCCGCGCCTGCGGCGCACAAGACCGGGAGGTCCGCGGATTTGGCGGCGAACTCCTGCACGCGATTTTCGCCGAACAGGCGCAGACCCAGCGAGGCAGCTTCGCAGATGGTGGAAGCCGGGTATGTCTTGGATACTGCCATCAGCTCAATCTCAGAGCGCGAGCGGCCAGCACGCCGGCAGGCCTGCCCGATAGCGGCTTCCAGGCGTTCCAGGTTTTCTTGGAGCGAAGTCATTGCGCGCTCCCGCTCAACGTCCGTGTTCCTCGAGGTATTTCTCCGCTTCGAGGGCCGCCATGCAGCCGGTACCGGCGGCAGTAATGGCCTGCCTGTAGCGCCGGTCCTGCACGTCTCCGCAGGCATAAACTGCGGGCACTGGTACTCCGTTATGCGTGGTGAACACCTGGTTCTGAGTGCGCACATAGCCTTCACTGTCGAGGTCGATCTGGCCCTGGAACATGCGGGCGTTGGGATCGTGGCCGATGCCGAGAAACACTCCGCTGACCGGCAGCACGCTCGTCACGCCGGTCTTCACGTCGCGCAGGCGCACGCCCTTGACTTCGTTGTCTTCGACGCCCAGCACTTCCTCCACGGTGGTGTTGGTGCGTAGCTCGATATTGGGGTGAGCAATGGCGCGCTCCAGCATGATCTTGCTGGCGCGGAAGGCCTCGCGGCGATGCAGAATCGTAACCTTCGTGGCGAAGCGAGTAAGGAAGAGAGCTTCTTCCATGGCGGAGTCGCCCCCGCCCACCACCGCGATCTCCAGGCCGCGAAAGAAAAACCCGTCGCATGTGGCGCAACTGGAAACGCCGTGCCCGATGAGGGCCTGTTCGCTCTCCAAGCCAAGCCAGCGCGCACTGGCTCCGGAAGCAATAATCAGCGACCGGGTGTGGATGTCGCCGGCGGAGGTCTTCAGATGAAAGGGATGCGTGTGCAGGTCGACGGCGTTCAGGTGAGCCATCAGGAACTCGGCTCCAAAGCGAGCGGCCTGCTTCTTCATATTGTCGATCAGGTCAGGTCCCTGGATCCCCTCGGGCCAGCCGGGGAAATTCTCGACAAGCGTGGTGATGGAGAGCTGTCCGCCCGGCTCGTGACCCTCGAGAAGGAGGGGTTTGAGGCCGGCGCGTGCGGTGTAGATGGCGGCCGTCAGCCCGGCGCAACCGGACCCGAGGATTACAGTGTCGCGAGTGTCTGCCATTAAAAGGTTTCCCGAGTTGATTGTAGATGGCGCAATTGGGGGGTCCTCCGCGCGGCGTTTTCGTGATCCAGTTCCAGGCGGTCCCATGCCCCGCGCTGAGCTCAGTCGCCCTCCCGGCTTTCGGGATCCGCCATCCCGCTTTCGGGATCCGCCATCCCGCTTTCGGGATCCACGGATAAGATGTTCGGCCCTGGGAATCTGACTCAGCAGCGCAACCCGGAGAGCCGCGTCTACGCAATTCCTGAGCGGGACGTGCAGCTAATCGTTCGCGGGCCGCCGCACGCGCAGGTTGTCCACCGCGTAATCGATGAAGCGTGGTTCGAAGTGCGGTGGCTCATTCAGGAAGCGGCAGGTCGCCACTACCTGGTCCACAATGAAGCGCGGCTGGAACGCAGCAAAATCCAGGCCCTTTTCTTTCTTTAGCTTGTAGACAATCGCGGCAAAAACATCATCGGGGAGGCTGATCCCGTGACGCTGGCATTCCTGTTCGAAGATGCGGCGATACCGCTCCACAGTTGGCGACCCGACCTCGATCTTGTATGGCAGGCGGCGCAGAAAGGCGGGGTCCATCAACTGTTCGGGCTCCAGGTTGGTGGAGAAGATCACCATCTCCTCGAACGGAATGCTGAAAGTCTTTCCGGTATGCAGCTTGAGGTAGTCGACACGGCTTTCCAGGGGCACAATCCACCGATTGAGCAGGTTGGCGGGGCTCACCAGCTGGCGTCCAAAGTCGTCGATGAGAAAACAGCCGCCCAGTGCCTTTATGTGCAGTGGAGCCTCGTAGAAATGACCGGTGTGGTCGTAGCGGAGGTCCAGCATCTCCAGGGTGAGTTCGCCGCCGGTGATGACAAACGGGCGCCGGCAGGCGACCCAGCGCTGGTCGTATTCATCCTGGCGCACGAACGTGAATTCGTCCTCTCCCGTACCGGCCGAAGTCACCTCGGTGTGAACGCTGGGATCGAAGACCCGGATGATCTGCCCTTCGACCTCCACCGCGTAAGGAATGAAGATGACGTCGTGAAAGACGTCGGCAAAGCGCAAAGCAACGGTGGTCTTGCCGTTGCCGGGGGGCCCATAGAGAAGGATGGCGCGGCCCGAGTTCAGCGCTGGACCAGCCTGTTCAAGGATGCTCTCGTCCATCTCCAGCCCCCGGACGGCGGCGCGTACGCGGCTCATGGTCACCACTTCAGCAGTGAGCTTCTGGCGGTTTACCTGCTCCGTGAATTCTTCGAGGGGGACGGGCGCGGGCCCGTGATAGCGGAGACGTTCGAGGGCATCGACCGTCCAGCGGCGGCCCTCCTCGGTAAATGCGTAACTTAAATCGATGGGGTTGTCGGAGTGACGCGTGCCCAGGGTGTGCAGCAACTGGCGGTCGACCGCCATGCGCACCAGTTCGCTGACAATGTGGTACGGGAGCTTGATCGCCTCCATGAACTGGCGCACAGACTGAAGGCGCGCCGAGTAGATGATCTTCATCAGCAGGCCGAGGAGCTCATTTTCGTCGATTCCCGTGGCGGCAATGTCCGGCGGCTCGGCGGGTATGCGGTGTAAATAGCTGTCCAGCGTCTTCTGGTCGATAACGCCGATGGCAATAAGGTTATCGCCCAACCGCCCCCCGTACTGGTTCACACGGGCCAGAGCGCGGGCTACATCATCTTCCGTCACGCGCTTGGCGCGTATCAGCAGGTCACCGAGTCGCATAACTTATGTATCGGCCAGATGGAAACCGGGCAGCGGCGCAGGCCCGCAGGATTTCCTCGCCTGAGATTTTTCTGGTCAATGAGTCATTGTAGCGGTCCGCCAAGCAGGAGCCGCCTTCGAACATGAGACATTTCTAACCATCAGGTCATTACGAAAGGGTCAGCAACTGCCACATGTCAGCCGGGAGTGGTTGTCGTGTGCACTTATCGTAAGAACCTGGTTGCGCAGTGCGGGCTCGCGGCGGGCATGTTCGGGCTGGCCCTCATTCTTTTCCCCTCCCCGGCAGAAGCGGGCGGGCCGAAGTACATAGCGGGACCGACGTATTTCAATCCCGGAGTCATGGGGCAGCCGGTGCACTGGGCGGGCGGCCGGGTCAACTATTACGTGGACCAGGGGCCGCTCAATGTTTCCATTGACAACCAGCACGCCACCGCCATGGTGGATGCGGCGGCGGCTTTGTGGAGCGCAGTTCCGACCGCGGGCCTATCGCTGGTCCGCGCTGGCTCCCTGAACGAGGATGTGAGCAGCGCAAATATCGTGGCGGGCAATCAGACCATTGTGCAGCCCTCGGACGCGGCTCCATCCGCTTCGAGCTACCCCCTGGCTGTTGTTTATGACGCGGATGGGACAGTGCTTAACGCCGTGTTTGGAGCGTATACCAGCGATCCCAGCAATTGCGAGAACAATGGTGTGATGGCGTGGATCGACCGTTTCAATCCGGACGCCACCATCGGTCATGCGGTGATCGTGCTCAACGGCAGATGCGCTGTTACCCCGAGCACAGTTTCGATGATGCAGTTTCTGCTGGAGCGCGCGATGGGGAAGATTCTCGGCCTCGGCTATGCGCAGGTCAACCCGGAAGCGTTGCGAAAAGGCGACCCGGAAGCAGCCGCCGCGTGGCCCATCATGCAGCCGGCAAGCGGCGCATGCGGTCCGGCCGGCGGAACCTGTGTCCCCCAACCCGACGTCCTGCACTTTGACGATATCGCGGCCCTCAACCGCATCTATCCCGTCAACGCGGACAACCTGTCGTCTTTCCCCGGCAAGGTGTTGACGGCCGCGAATACCGTCTCCATCGACGGCGCGATCGCGTTTCGCACCGGCCTCGGCATGCAGGGGGTGAACGTGGTGGCGCGGCCGCTGGACGCCAACGGCAATCCGCTCAAGGCCTATACCGTCACCGCGGTTTCGGGAGCCTACTTTGGCGGCAAACATGGAAACGCGGTAAACGGCACGACCGATTCCAACGGGCTGCCGTATTCGCAGTGGGGATCGACGGATCCAGCGTTGCAGGGTTATTTTGATTTGCGTTACATGCCGCTGCCGCCGGGGGTGACGACAGCCACCTACCAGATCACCTTCGAAGCCATCAATCCCCTGTTCATTCAGCAAAACACGGTAGGGCCGTATGTGGACGGATCGCCACTGCCCTCGGGAACCCTGGCGCCCATCACCTTGGCGAACCTTTCGGCGGCAATGGGGAAGACGCTGGCCGTGAACGTCGCGGATTCGGGGGCAGTGAGCGGAAGCTGGGACGCGATTTCGACCGAGGCCGTCCCGCGCATGCTTCCGCCCAGCGGCTTGTGGTGCGGGCGGTTGAGCCAGGTGGGCCAGACCGACTGGCTCATTTTCCCGGTGCGCGGCATGCGGACATTCACGGTGATCACGGAGGCACTGGATGAAAGCGGCCGCCCGACCAACTTCAAAGCCATGCCCGTGATCGGCGCCTGGGATGCGTTTGCGGCGCCGGGAACTGCGCCCGTCGGAGCTGCTCCCGGACTGAACGGGAACTCCACGGGCGAAAGCTGGCTGCAAATTTCCGCTAACGGCGACGACGTGGTGCGCCTGGGAATCGGGGATATGCGCGGCGACGGCCGTCCGGATTATACCTACAACGCATGGGTGCTCTACGTGGACCGGGTCGACCCGCAGAGGCTTCCGGCAGCCGGCGGGCCGATCGCGATTCACGGCATGGGGTTTCACATCGCCGATACGGTGCTGGTGGGGGGGCAGCCGGCACAGATCACCAGTGTCTCCCCCAACGAAATTACCGCAATTGCGCCCCCGGCCGCGACGGGCGTGACAGGTTCCGTGGATGTGGAAGTGGACGATCTGCCGGTCTATTACGCGATCGCGGTGGTGCCCGGGGGGCTCAGCTATGACGCGGGCAGTGGGGACGCTCTCACTCTGGTGACCGCGCCGAATAACACTGTGCCGATCGGAGTGCCCCTGCCCTTCACCGTGACCGCACTGGATCCGCAACTCGATCGGGCGGGCGGCGTCAGGATCACCTACTCGGTATTGACAGGTAGTGCCACTCTGAGCTGTGGTCGTCCCTCCTGTCAGGTGACGGCTTCGGGAGACGGCTCGGCAACGCTCAACGTGACCGCGGTCGACAGCAACCCTTCGGTGGTGACGGCATCGCTGAGCAACGGATCCAGTCTGCAGGCGCATTTCAGTGGCGGAACCCCGCCGGTGCTGTCCGGCCTGACACCGTCGCTTTCTCTAGCCGCCGGCGCCACCTTTATCTGGACTACCCAGGCATTGACGCTGAAAAACGGCGCACCGCTACCCGGCCAGTCAGTGACATGGCAGGGAGGAACCGCCATTTCTGTCGGCGGCAGCGGCCCGACGGTCACAGACTCGAGCGGCATTGCCACAAAGACCCTCACCGTGGGCCCTCTGGAGGAGGGACAAACCGCGACCGCCTCGGCCTGTCTGAACGGCACGAGCCAATGCATCACCTACCAGGCCTTCGGAGCGCGGCCCGAATATGCAAGCCTTCAGGCAGTGGCAGGAACTGCGCAGAGCCTCTCCGCTTCCGCCACTCCAGGCATCATCACATTGCGGGTATTGGACATGAACGGCAACCCCATGGCTGGCGGGGTGGTTACCCTCCACCAGTCGTTGTACGCATGGTCGCCCCCTTGCCCCGCGCGGGGACGGTGCGCCCAACCCCAACTGCTGGGAACGCAAGCGGCGATTGCCACCTCCGGACTCGACGGGACGGCGAGCTTCACCCCCGCTTCCCTGCCCGGTGTCGCAACCATGTTGTCCGGCGTGGCGGCAGCCGGAAGCACCAGCACGCTGCGGATCACTGTCGAGCAATATCCCTGAAGAGAAGTCCGAGGCGGGATCAGAAGCCCTGCATTGAGAGGGCCTGCGCTTCCGAGTCGGCCAGATACCAGGAAAGCGTAAACAGGACCGCGATGCAGGTAAGCGCCCAGAAAAACAGGCGCACCGGTAAAGTCGACGTAAGGCGCTGAAAAGCCGTGGGATTCGTGCGGGAGGGCCAGGAGAACACCATGCCGCTATAGAAGCAAATGGCGGCCGCGCCCAGAAGCTTGAACATAGCCATCCAGAGGCGTTCTTCCCACTGCGTGCCGGGGACAAAGAAGGCGCTGATAGCAGCCCAATACAGCGACAAAATGCAAACCAGGAACGAGACCGCCTTGGCGACTTCCAGCATGCGTGACCTCAGGCACAGAGATCAGGGGTAGTTATCCGCCCCACTCGCCGGCTCCATTGTATGCCGACTCGAGCGTGCAGGAGATCTGCTTTCACGATATACGGGTGAACCGCCACTGGTCGATGTAGGCCCAGGAGCCGTCTTGGGCCGGTTCTTCGTTTACAAATGAAAAGGAATCGGAGCTGTGGCGGGTCAGCGTGATCCGCCACTCCGTATCGATCCCGATCATCGTCATCGGGCCCGTAAACGCTATGGTGTCACCCTCCCATCCCTTTGACCGCAGAATCCCATAAGAGCCCTTGATCAGCAGATAGATCCATTGCTTGCTGAAGGGATCGAACGTGATGTTCGGGGTCTCCTGCCCGTCAGGGGACAACATCGACATCCACCCGGTCCTATGGTTGAATGCAAAACGCGCGGAGCCAATGTCCGTATAGGCAGGCGAAATGGCGGTTGCCGGTACCTCGTTCTCGTAGTTCCACTCCCCGGCGATCCAGCGGAACTTCTCCATTTCTGCGGTGCGCAGCGCGGGCAGACCGGCAACCGCAGAGGGGTTGAAGACGCCGACCTGGCGCGCTGGATCGACCCGGGACGGGCCCATCTGCATGATTCCAGTTGAGAACAGCCGTTCGATCAACATGATCTAGCTCCGGGGAAACCGGCAAACCTTCCTGAATCCGGCGAGACTATTGTGCCCCCTGTCGCATCTTGTTTGGTGAGAGGCAAAATTTGAGCCAACTGACTGAACCGCTTCAGACAACCGCTCAAAGCCGCCCGCATGTAGTCATCGTGGGCGGAGGCTTTGGAGGGCTGCACGCCGCTACCGCGCTGGCAAAACTGCCGGTCAAGGTCACGGTCATCGACCGCAAGAATCATCACACGTTCCAGCCGCTTTTGTACCAGGTGGCGCTGGCGGTGCTCTCGCCGGCGGATATCGCCCAACCCATCCGCAATATCCTCCGCCGGCAAGAGAACACAGACGTGCTGATGGACGAGGTGATCGCCATCGACGCACGGGCGCGCCAGGTCAGCTTGGCCAGCGGCGCTCGGGTGGCGTTTGACTACCTTGTCCTGGCGACCGGCTCGACGCACTCTTACTTCGGGCACAATGAGTGGGCTCCCCTCGCGCCGGGGCTGAAGACGGTGGAAGACGCCACCGAGATCCGCCGCCGGGTACTGCTGGCCTTTGAATTGGCCGAGCGGCAGATGGTGGAGCACGGCTGGCATCCGCCGCTGAATTTTGTCGTGATTGGCGGGGGGCCCACGGGTGTCGAATTGGCGGGCGCGATCAGCGATATCGCCCAGCAGTACATGACAAAGGATTTCCGCCACATCGACCCGCGAAAAAGCCGTGTGCTTTTGCTGGATGGCGGCCCGATGGTACTGGCAGCCTATCCCGAGGACCTGTCGGCCAAGGCGGAAAAAACGCTGGCGCACCTGGGAGTGGAGGTCCACACCGGGTGCCATGTGACAAGCGTCGGCCCCGGATGGGTGGATACCGGAGGTCCGCACGGAATCGGGCGAGTGGATGCGGTCGTGACCGTATGGGCGGCAGGCGTGCAGGCTTCTCCCTTGGGCAAGCTTCTGGGCACGCCGCTGGACAAGCGCGGCTGCGTGCTCGTCGATGAACAGCTAAACCCGCCCGGCATGCCCAAAGTGTTCGTCATCGGCGATCTGGCGCACTTTGAACAGGATGGGCACCAGGTGCCGGGAGTCGCCCAGCCGGCCATGCAGATGGGCGACCACATCGGCCGGATGATCGCTTCCGATCTCGAACGGAAGCCCCGGCGGGCCTTTCGCTACTTCGATAAGGGAGACATGGCCACCATCGGCCGCCTGGCGGCAATTGCCAAAGTGGAGTGGCCGTTCAAGGCCCACCTCAGCGGATTTGCGGCATGGATAACCTGGGCGACCGTGCATATCTTCTTCCTCATCGGCTTCCGCAATCGGCTGCGGGTTGCAGCCTCGTGGTTCTGGACCTACGTGACCTTCAATCGCGGAGCGCGGCTCATCACCGGCGATCAGAAGCTTCCGGGGTGGAGCGAACAAGTGGAAGCAGGACCGGTGGAGACGACCGCAGAAGTGCAGGAGCAGAGGGCGTCGTAACGGCTGCTCCTCCCTGAGCAAGGGCCGGCCACGCACCCGGATGAGGCGCCGGCTTCACGATTTGTGGCTGCCAACAAGGGTTCAGCCGGTACAAAGCCGGCGGCAATCGGCCAGGATCTCGAAGTCGCATTTCCCTCCTGTAAACTGAAGGAAGCCATGCTCGATATGGGGTTTGTCCGGGGAAACCTGGAGCTAGTGGAAGAGAAACTGCGCGCTCGCGGGGCAGACCCGGCTGTGCTGCTGGGGGATTTCCGCTCCCTGGATCAGAGACGGCGTGAGGCCATTACCCAGGCCGAGACGCTGAAAGCGCGGCGTAACGAGCTGAGCCAGAAGGTGGGAGCGCTTAAAAAGGCGGGCGAGGACGCCACCCTCCTCATGGAGGAGACTCGGGCGTCGAAAGAGAAACTCGACGAGCTGGACAAGACCGCGGCGGCGCTCGACGAACAGATGCGCCTGTCACTGGCAAAGATCCCCAATCTCACCCGTGACGAAGTACCGACCGGCTCCTCCGAGGCGGACAATGTCACGGTCAAAACCTGGGGTGAAAAGCGCACATTCGATTTTGCACCCCGGCCGCACTGGGAACTGGGCGAGGCCCTCGGAATCCTGGACCTGGAGCGCGCGGCCAAGCTGAGCGGGGCGCGGTTTGCGGTATACATGGGCGCGGGTGCGCGTCTTGAACGCGCGCTGATCAGCTTCATGCTGGATCTGCACACCCAGAAACATGGGTACACCGAGGTCCTGCCGCCATTCATGGTCAACAGCAAGAGCCTGTACGGCACGGGACAGCTGCCCAAGTTCGCGGACGACTTGTTTCGTTGCTCGGATGCGGATGCTGACGCGGTCGGCCGGGGCGAGTTCAAGGACAACGACCATTGGCTCATCCCCACCGCCGAAGTCCCGGTCACAAATCTGTACAGGGACGAGATTCTCGACGAGGCCCGGCTCCCGATCTCGCTCACAGCCTATACGCCTTGCTTTCGCGCCGAAGCTGGAGCCGCAGGCAAGGACACCCGCGGGATCATTCGCCAACACCAGTTCCAGAAGGTGGAGCTGGTCAAGTTCACCCGTCCGGACGAATCGGATGCCCAGCACGAAAAGTTGACCCGCGACGCCGAGGAGATCCTTGAAGCTTTGGACCTGCCATATCGGCGCGTCTTGCTATGCACCGGCGACACCGGTTTCTCTGCGTCCAAGACATTTGACCTGGAAGTATGGCTTCCCGGCCAGCAGCTTTACCGGGAGATTTCTTCTTGCTCGAACTTCCAGGCGTTCCAGGCGAGGCGCGCGAACATCCGCTACAAGCCGGAAGGGCCGAAGACCAAGAACGAGTTTGTCCATACGCTTAACGGCAGCGGACTGGCGGTGGGCCGGACATGGCTGGCCGTCGTCGAAAATTATCAGCAGGCTGACGGTTCCGTTTTGATCCCGGAAGCTTTGCGGCATTACATGGGTGGGATGGAGCGGATTACGCCGCGCAAGGCGTGACTCCATCATTGTGAGAGACCGCGTTCGGCGCAAGGAAAGGGACGCACCGGGACTGGGGTATCCAGCCGTGCACCTGGTGAAAAACGCCGTAAATCGCGTGAACCGAACCACGGCAGTGGCCGTTAGCATGAAATTGTTCATCGAAGGCAATCGTGACGGTTGCAAATCGAACGAGAGGGCATTGAGGAGAATGGGAACCTCGGGCGCAAATTTGACATCGGAAGGTGAGGGGCTCAGGGTCGAGCCCGCCTCACGCGAGGAAGCCAGCCACGCCGACCTCTCGAGGGCCGTGACCAGGCGCTCGTCCACGGAAGTACTAAAAAGCTACTTCTACTGGACTTATTCTCGGGGTAGCTTCCATTACGACGTGATGGTGACGCTGATCCTGGCTTTCATCTTCATCACACCGTTTGTGTGGGATTACGGCGACAAACCGCGCAGCACCGCCGCGAATACCGAGAACATCATCGTCAGAGGCGACGGGGGACACGGACTGATCGTGACCCTTCAGGCCTCCGACGTGATTGTCCCGGCTGCATCACCCGACGCGGTGATAAAAAAGGCCCTGAAAAAGGCCATGGAACCGGTGCTGGGGGATTCCATGTACGTGGAGCGCTGGGAACTGGATCGCGACCGGAACGGGAACCCGGTGTCCTGGAAGGTGTGGGCGCACCGCTAGAAGGCCGCCTCCACAACCTTGGGAACACAAGCGGGTTCATTCAGCAGGGAGCTTCCAGGTCTCCCCGGGGGCGCTTTTGGCGTCCAAGCCAACAAGGAAGACAAACGAGAACTATGCGCATTGCAAGGTTTTTTGTTTTTTTAGGCTTGGGAGTAGTGCTGAGCGGAACCAGAGCATTTGCGGCTGGTGATCTGAAGGCCACCCTGGCAAAGCTGGATGCGGCCGCCGCCAAGTTCAAGTCGGCGTCGGCGGATTTCGAATTCCAATCGGTACTCACCGACCCCATCCCCGATACCGAGGTGCAGAAAGGTAGTGCGTATTACCAGCGCAAGGGCAATACCTTCCAGATGGCGGCGCATATCCGCGAGGTGAACGGGCAGAAAGTTCCCAAGGTCTATGTGTATTCGGAGGGAAAGCTGAAACTGGATGAGCCGCTGGTGAACCAGGTGACCACGCTCTCCAGCGTGAGCCAGTACGAAGGCTACCTCATGCTGGGATTCGGAGCCAGCGGCAAGGACCTCGCCGACAAGTGGGACATCACCGACGACGGCTCCGAGACCATCAACGGCGTGAAGACCGAAAAGCTGGAGTTGGTGGCGAAGGATCCCAAGGTGAAGAAGAACCTGCCCAAGGTCATCATCTGGATCGATCTCGATCGTGGCGTAAGTCTGAAACAATACTTCGACGAAACCCAGGGCCAGTCGCGCACCTGCAACTACTCAAATATCAAGATCAATGAGCCGCTTCCCGGCGACGCCTTTACCTTCAAGACCGACAGCAAGACGCAGTACATCAACCGCTGACGATTTGCGATGGAACTGGGTCTACTCCCTGCGCAATGCCTGCATGGGATCGATCGAAGCGGCGCGGCGCGCGGGCGCGAGAGCAGCGCTCGCCGAAACCAGCACCAGGACACCAATGGCAGCGCGATCGAACGGAGAGATCTCGTACAGCATTGATGGAAGCGAACGCACCGCAAGCAGCGTAAGCGGAAGGCCGACAGCCCCACTGCCGGCACCCAGAGACTCTCAGTCAAACTGTGCTGTTCGAAATCGAACAGCACAGCTCCCTACCTGGATCCCGCACTCTCCTGGTGATAATTGGGGTACGCTGGTTTTTCGATCTTGACCGGCGGGTGCCTGGCGAGTTCGGCCAGCGCCAGTTCTACGGCCTTTTCGAGTTGCGGGTCATGGCCCTGGCTCACCAGCTTGGGATCCTGCTCGACGGGATAGTCGGGATCCACGCCGTGGTTCTCCACATCCCACTGGCCGGAGGGTGAGAAGAACGCAAAACTGGGCGCCGTCACATGGCCCCCATCCATCAGAACCGGGTACGCGCCGATTCCGACCAGGCCTCCCCAGGTACGCTTTCCCACCAGCGGTCCAAGCTTGGCCTGCTTGAAGAGCCAGGGCAGCGCATCCCCGCCCGATCCTGAACTCTCATTGGCAATCATCACTTTGGGCCCGTAGATAGCCGCGCTGGGGGTGTGATCGATCACCCCATAGCGCGGCGCCCAATACGATTCGACGTGGCGATTCATAACCTCGATAAAGTAATCGGCCACCTGCCCACCCGCATTGAAGCGCTCGTCGACCACCGCGCCCTGCTTATCAGTCTGCGCGAAATAGTAGCGGTTGAAGTTTGTGAACCCGCCGCCACCGGTATCGGGCAGGTAGATGTAAGCCAGTTTGCCATCGGACAGCTTGTCGACCTTTTGTTGATTGCTCTCGATCCAGTCACTGTTGCGCAGCCCCGCCTCGCTGCCCACGGGTGTGACCGAGATATCGTGCGTATTCTTGCCGTCGGCCGACCCCACTCGCAGGCTGATCACCTTGCCGGCCGTTCCCTCGAGCAGTTGCTGAATATCCATCCCGGCGTTGAGTTCCTGACCTTCGATGGCGAGGATGCAGTCGCCCGCCGCAACGTTCAGCCCGGGCTGCGCGAGTGGCGGTTTTTCGCGCGGGTTGAAGAGGCCTCCCGTGTAGATCTTCGTGAGGCAGTAACGATTGTCCTTGATCTCATAGTCCGCGCCCAGCAGGCCGCCGGGAACTTTCTTTGCTTCGGGGATCGCGCCCCCGCTGCCGCGCAGGTGCCCTACCGAAAATGCTCCCAGCATTTCCTGGAAGATGTAATTCAGATCGGCTCGCGACGCGATGGAAGCAACATACGGCTCGAAGTGGCGCTCGTCGGCCTCCGTGTCGGTTCCGTGAAAATTGGGATCGTAGAAGTAGGCCCGCTCAATGCGCCAGACCTCGTGGTACATTTGCGCCCACTCATCAGGCGGATTCACTCGCACCTTCATGTCGCCCAGATTGAGTGCGCCCTCGCCGGGCTTGACGGGGGCGTTCGCGGGAGCGATCACCCAGGTCGGCGGACCACCGCCGCCGGGCCCATCTCCGCCGTCCGATCCGTGCCCGATGGACACCAGCATCTTCTCGCCGTTGGCGGAAAGATCGAAGCTCTCTACGTGCTCCGCCAGCTTTTCAGTCTTTTTGTCTTCGAGGGTCCAGCGGCTGAGCGTAGCGCCACCATCCCCAAAGCGGCGCGGTGCCGGGATCTCGAGAAAATAGATGCTTCCCTTCAGGCCGGCCTGAAGGCCAGTGTAGGCAGCAGGAGGCAGCGGCAGGGCGACAATGCGCGACTCGATCCCCTGCAGGTCGATCTTGACCGGTTTCACCGTGGCGGGTTTTCCAGCGTTGGCCTTCTCGTCGCCTTTCGATTCCTTGCCTTCGCCTCCGTCCTTCTTCCCTTCCTCCTTTTTGGCCTCTTCCTTTTCGGCAGGCTTTTCATCATCCAGTTCCGGAGCAATGGGCGAAGCCTCGTGCGCTGCCAGAACCGCCACGTAGATTTGCGACGTGGGCTGGTACAGATCGGTGCTCATATCCAGGCCAAACTGCGCCGGCCCATCGTTGGTGCTGGCGGTGAAATACAGATACTTGCCATCGCGATCAAATGCAGGCAAACGCGAGTCGGCAATACCGTTGGTAATCTGGGTCGACTGCCCTGAATCGACCGAATACAGGTAGATCGCGTTTAGCCGATTGGGCAACCCGTGCGTGTATGCAACCCATTTCGAGTCCGGCGACCAGGATATGTCGTTGGCTCCGCCATAAATATCCTGCGTACCAATCTGCGAGAGTTTGCCGGAGCCGGTGTCCACCGTCCAGGTGTTGAGCCGGTTATCGTTGAACACGATGCGCTTCGAATCCGGGGACCACCGCGGGCTGAAGTAGTAGGCTGCTTCCTTGGGCAATTCGAACTTCTTCACCGTGGATTTGCCCGCCTCGGCGCTGCCGAATTGCGAGGCAACGTGCAAGGCGTACATGCCGGATTCGTCGGAGAAGTAGGCGATGGATTGTCCGTCGGGCGACCAGGATGGCTCGCGTTCCATCACGCCCGGCGTGTTGGTGATGTCGCGCGTTGGACCGTGCTTGGCAGCCACGGTGAGAATCTCGCCGTGGGCTTCAAAAGCTGCGCGCAGGCCGGTAGGGGAAATGGATGCGTTCTCGATCTGCTCAGCCACGCTTTCGATCTTCGGACGTACCTCGGGCAGATCGGCGTCAATGTCGATGGGGACTACGTGGCTGGTCCCGCTGGCAGTGTCGTACAAATAGATGTCGCCCAGCCGGTCGTACACCAGCGTCCCCCCTTCGCCGGCAAGGCTGCGGATATCCGGGCCGTCGTTGGGGAGCGCTTCAGTGACCGGCGACTTTTTGGAGGCGGAGTCGTATCGGAAGATCGTCACGTGTCCCTTGCGCGCGGACAGGAAGTAGATTCTGCCGCCCGCAAATACGGGGTTGAAATCGGACGCGTTTTCATGGGGGATCTGTACGGAATCAAGCTCCGGCAGAGTGGTTACCCAGACGGTGCTCGCCAGGCCGCCATGGTAGTTCCCCCAGGAAACAAAACTCGTATAGCTGAAGCCGAACGCTGGACCCAGCGGAGAATAGGCGATCTGCTTGCCGTCAGGCGAGAACTGTCCCTGGTAGGCCATGGGCAGCGGCAGCACCTTGGCAATGCCGCCCGTGGCGGGCACAGTATAAAGCTGGGCATAACGGCTGACCGACTCGCGGTTGGAGCGAAAGAGAATGTTCTTGCCGTCCGGCGTCCAGCCCACCGCGACATCGGGAGCGGGATGGTAGGTAACCCGGAACGGCACGCCGCCCGTCACCGGGATGGTGAAGACGTCGGTGTTGCCGTCGTAATCACCGGTAAAAGCGATGGTTTTTCCGTCCGGCGAAAACACGGGCGCAGACTCAATGCCCACTCCGCTGGTCAGCCGCGTGGCGCGCCCGCCGCTGCGCGCCACCGTCCACAGATCGCCCGCGTAGCCGAACGCGATGAGTTCGCGGCTCAGTGCGGGGCGCTGGAAAATATGTGGCTTTGCAGCCGCACCGGCGTTTACGGAAGCGGTGGCAACGATGCCGGCAAACATGACGAGAAACACAAACCCCGAGTGGCGAATCCAACGCACAACAGTCCTCCCAACTAAAGCTCAGACGATGAGGACCATCTTAAAGCAGCACCGCCGATGACCGTGGCGAACTTGCAGTTGTAAGCTTTCAGTTCACTCCGAGGAACGCCCAGTCCTCAGTTCTACGGTGTCCAACCCGCGGTCATCCGGCTTCTTCAGGCGAAAGCCTTTTCCGCCCGAAAGTAACTGAAAACTGCTGTTGTCCACTCACCCGGCGCAGCCACACGATTGACCCCGCCAGGCACGGCGGCCTTCCACGATGACCACCGGCACTGCTGCCAGCGCGGCCACCGTATCAACCCACCGCACGTGCCACAGCGCGAAGACCACCAGACCGGCAAGGGTCACAGCGGCAAGGTAGGCGCAGGTGGCGGATTGCACGGCATCGGCGGCCAGGGCGCGATCATTGGTCGCGCGCGCATGGCGGCGCTTCAGCCAGGCCAGCACAGGCATCGCTACCAGCGCGGCGGCCGTGATGCCGATGCCCAGGCAACTGGTTTCCACCGGGTTGCGATAGGAAAGCATTGCGATCACGACCACCGCAGCGGCCAGCACAAACAGCAGAACGGCCGCCGCGCGTTCTGCTTCCGTCTTCTTCAATGGAAAACGCGGAAGGAACTGGAGCAGTACGACCGCTGCGGAGAACAACTCGATCAGGCTATCCGACCCAAAGGCGAGCAGCGCCACACTGTGAGCCTGGGTTGCGGCGATCAGCGAAAGCGTGCACTCAACGAGCATCCACGCGATGGTGATGTATTGAAGCCACGCAATCGTGCGCGAGAGAGTGGGCTGCGATGAAGGGCTGGCGCAGTCGCATGATTCGCAACAGACCGCCTCGTGGCTCGCATTTGGTGAGGTACTCATATCGCGAGAAGCGTTTGGAAATCTCACCCGATGCGCGGCGTGATTCGCGCCGCGAACCCGCCAACTCCGCCGCTTCTGCCTAGCTCCGCTCCTCTTTCAGCGTCACTGTAATTTTGCGGGCGTCGCCGCCTTCGGAGCTGATCACGATTTCGCCGGTGGCGCGCTTCTTGATGCTCTTGAACTTGTCGCCCCACTCGACCAGGACCAGGGCATCCGGGGTCAGCAGTTCATCCAACCCTAGAGTCTCGAGCTGACGCTCCGATTCGAGGCGATAAACGTCGATATGAAACAACTTGACGGGTTTACCGTCGTGCGTGCCGTCGTATTCGTGAATGAGCGTGAAGGTGGGGCTGGTGACCTCGTCGGGCTCGGCGGCATCGAGGGCCAGCGCAATTCCCTTGACCAGCGTGGTCTTGCCTGTGCCCAGTTCGCCGCGCAACAAGAGCAGTTGCGGCGGCTTGAGCAATGCCGCCAGCTTACGGCCAACCTCGACCGTGTCCGCACCGCTGCGGGTGGTGAATTCGTGTATGCGGCCTTCCGCCACAGGGGCTTCCTTACTCATTCAGCTGCCTCGCGGGAGCGCAATTCTCGGTGGACACTTCCGTTGTCCCGCGAGCCAAACCAGTTCGCGGGTACCCCGTGTCCCGAGGCAGCCCCTGCAACCAAACATAACCGTTTGCGGTCCGGGAGCGAAAGCGAAAAGCCTGAGAAATGTACGGAAGTGTATCAGTAGCCAGAAGAGTATGCTCGTCGTGGTCGCGCACGGCAAGATCCGCGGAGAGGCCGTGGAGGAAGACGGCCGCTTCCACCGCGGCCTCCGGCTGGTCCTTGAACTGCGCCAGGAGGCCCGCGACGAAACCAGTAAGCAGATCGCCGCTGCCGCCCTTGGCCATACCCGGGTTTCCGGTGCTGTTCACGGCAACGCGGCCGTCGCGATGCGCAATCACGGTGCGCGCTCCCTTCAGGACAACGGTAACGCCATATTGCCTGGCGAAGTTGCGGGCCACCTCGAGACGGCTGGCCTGCACTTCGCCAGTGGAGATACCCGCCAGCCGCGCCATTTCGCCGGGATGGGGCGTAATGACCACCGTGCGGCCCGCCTGCGTAAGACGGGCAAGGACGCCGACGTCTTTTGCAAGAATGTTCAGACCGTCGGCATCGATGACCGCCGGCATACAGGTTGCCTCCAGCAGTCCGATGCAGAACCGCGCCGTGTCATCACTTTGGCCGAGCCCGGGACCGATGGCGAGAACGGTCATGCCCTTCGTCATCGCAGCCAGAGGCTCGGGCCCGAGGTTGTCGGGCGATACCTGGCCGACGTCGTTGGCCTTCAAGGCCCACGTCATCAATTCTGGAGCATGGCCGGAAACGACGGCAAGCGCCGGAGCGGGAACAGCGGCGGTCACCAGCCCTGCTCCCACGCGCAGTGCGGCGAGCGACGTCATGGCGGGAGCACCGGCCTTTCCGCCGGCGGAGCCAAAGGAGCCGCCCACCACCAGCACATGACCGAACTTACCCTTATTGACGTCAGCAGCCCTCGGTGCATGCACCAGCGCCTGGGCCGATCCTGCCCAGTGAATGTTTTGTGCGGAGATTACGGCTTCTTCGGGTGAGCCAATCGGGGCCACCACCACCGGTTGGTCCCACGAGCGGGTCAACTGGCCGAAGACGTGCGCCGGTTTGGGAGCAGTGAATGTGACTACCGCATCGGCCGGAAACACCGGGTCCGTGACGGCGCCATGGGTGGAATCGGCGGGCCAGCCCGAGGGCAAGTCCACGGCCAGAATTTTTACTTCCTTGGGAGAAGATTTGAGCCAATGCAGCGTGGCCAGCGCGAGCCCCTGCAGCGGGGGCTTGAACCCGGTGCCCACTACGGCGTCGAGGATCAGGTCCGCTTCCCGGGCGTCGTTGCATTGCAAAAGATCTTTTTCGGAATGGACGGCATGAATGGTACACCAGCGCGAGCCTTCGAGTTCCCGCCAGGCGATGGCGGCATCGCCCTTGATATCGGATGGCGAGCCGAGCAGGATCACGGTTACCGCAAGGCCCGACCCGGCAAGCGCGCGCGCCGCCATCATTCCGTCGCCGCCATTATTTCCACGCCCGCAAAGCACGGTTATGCGGCGCGCATCCGGGAATTGCCGGCGCGCAACATCCGCAACCGCCGCAGATGCATTGCGCATGAGGTCGATCGATGGAATGCCGAAGCGCTCTGTGGTGGCACGATCGCAGGCCTGCATTTCGGCGGCGGTGAGGACATGCATGGCTTTATGGTAGTGCGGGTGGCCGGCCGCGAGCGAGAATGGAGACCAAAGGACAAGCTCGTGCAAACATCCACGTTTGATCTTCAGGCCCTCGCCCGGGAATTCCCCTCAACCGCCGACACGATGCTCCTCGACATGCGGCTCACCGATGAGCCCTCCGCCAGTACCCGCCTGTTCCGCATTTACCGGCCCGTTCCGGCGCATTTCCATGAGACCTGCGACGAATACTTGCAGGTGATCTCCGGGCGGGGCAAGTTCATCGTAGATGGCGGCGAGCCGGTTGAACTCGCGGCAGGTGCGTTGCTTTTCTTCCGCCGTAACGTGGTTCACAGCATTCCTCAGATCGTGGAAGCGCCCCTGGTCGTGTTCTCGGTGGATACACCCCGCAGGATTCCCACGGATGTTCACTTTGTGAACCCCGCGGATGGAACGGTGGAGACGTTTATACGTACGATCAGCTACTAACACACGCGAAGCTGCACCCGGACACCTTGATGGAATGGGTTTCGGCTCACCCGACCATCGACAACAGGAACCAGCCATTCAGACCCGCGATCAACACAGCAGTCGCCCAGGAGAGCGCTTTGAGCCAGGGCGCGTTCACGAATTCCCCCATCTTCTTGGAGCTGCTGGTAAATATTACGAGAGGAATCACGGCAAAGCTGAGCTGTAGCGACAGGATCACCTGGCTGACGAGGAGCAGTTTTTCCGTCCCGTGCTCCCCCCGGAATGCGACCACCAAGATCGTGGGCACGATCGCGATGGATCGGGTGATGAGCCGGCGAAGCCACGGCTTGACCCGCAGATGGACAAATCCTTCCATAACTACCTGGCCGGCCAGCGTTCCGGTGATGGAAGAATTCTGTCCCGAGGCAAGAAGAGCCACCGCAAACAGCGTGCTGGCGCCGGCCGCTCCCACCAACGGACTCAGAAGCCTGTAGGCGTCCTCGATGGCGGCAACCTCGAAGTGTCCTCTGCGATGAAATACCGCGGCCGCGACAATCAGAATAGCGGCATTCACGAAAAGGGCCAGCGTCAATGCCGTGGCGGAATCGATATTGGCCATCCGGATCGCTTCGCGCTTGCCTTGGGGCGTGCGCTTGTAGCGGCGGCTCTGCACGATCGATGAGTGCAGGTACAGGTTGTGAGGCATCACGGTTGCGCCGAGCATCCCGATGGCGATGAAGAGCATGCCGCGGTCAAGCACGATGGATGACGACGGAACGAACAGGGCGTGAAGAGCGGTCCCGTACTCAGGCCGGGAGAGCACCATCTGAATAGCGAACAGTACGAGGATTGTTCCGATAAGCGCAATCACCAGGGCTTCGACATAACGGAACCCCCACCGTTGCAGGAGCAGAATCAGCAGAACATCCACGCCGGTGATGAGCACTCCATAGAACAGCGGCAGATGAAACAGCAACTGCAGAGCGATAGCCGAACCGATTACCTCGGCCATGTCGCAGGCTGCAATGGCCACTTCTGCCATGAGCCAGAGGATCCACCTGACAACCGGCCGGCTGCTCTCTCCGCAGAGCTGGGCAAGGTCGCGGTCCGTGGCCACCCCTAACTTCAGCGAAAGGCTCTGCAACAAAACCGCCATCAGATTCGAGGCCATGACCACAAACAGGAGGGTGTAGCCGAAACGCGATCCGCCGGCTATGTCGGTGGCCCAGTTGCCAGGATCCATGTAGCCGACGGCGATAAGAAAACCGGGGCCCACGTAGCCCAGAAGGCGCTTCCAGAAAGACGGCGAAAGCGAGACGTGGACGCTGCAATTTACTTCGGGGAGTGAAGGCTCGTGGAAGCCGACCGGGCTGGTGATCTCTGTGGCCAAAAGGGAATAATCGCAACTCTCTGTCAAGAGTATCCCACGAATGACTTAATCATAGTTAATGCTTTTGCTTATTTTTAGTTTAAAGCTCGATCCGGAAGGAGCCACACGGCTTCCGCCGCCGGACGGCCGAGAATTGAGTGTCCTCTAGGTAGCTCAATCGACACGGTTTGATCGTAGTTCTGGCGTAGAACCCTGAGCTTCTGGCGAGGTCCGATCCCTGTTTGGTGCAAGAACAGGAGCAGTTTCGGGTCCCGCTCGTGAAGGCTGATGACCGTGTAGCGACAACCTTCAGCCGCTTCAGAAAGGGGAACTTCACCGCGCGCCTTTCGTTCGGCGGGGTCTTCAGGCAGCACGGCATTCCCGTGGGGACAGGCGCCGCTTTCGCCCAGCTTCTCGCGCAGCTTCGCTTCGAACGCCGGCGATACGGCATGCTCCAGGCGCTCGGCTTCCTCGTGAATCTCGTACCACTCCATGCCGAAGATCTCGCTCAGCATGCGCTCAATCAGGTGATGGCGCAGAGCTGTGCGATACGCTGTCTCTCGCCCCTGCGGGGTCAGGCGGACGATCCCGTCCTCGCCGACTTCGACATCGCCGTCTCGCCTGAGGCGCTTCAGGGCCATGGTCACAGCGGGCGCCGAGACTTCCAGCCAGTGGGCCAACATGGCAGGAATGACATGCCGGCCCTCGGCTTCCGCCTCGAGAATGGCCTTTAAATAGTTCTCTTTCGAAACGTGGATCGAATCGCGCATGACAGCTTGCAACTCTTAAGCTTTTGGCTCGAATGGCTGGGTGATCACTGATCGATTGTAGTCGTCTTCCCTCCAGTCGACATGGGGATCACGAAATGGAGCATGGAATCCGAAAATGCAGAACGCCGCACGATTCTCTCTCAGGCGTACTGGGAGACAGCCCCGGGCTGCGATCCAGCAGGACGCTGAGCTCTGCTGATGCGCGACAAAGCGCAACAAATCTTTACCTGCGGTTAGGCGCCACCGCCCACAGCGACTCCGCCCCGAAGGTAGCTCCGGAATTCCTGCAGCCCGAACAAATTATTGATATGAGATCTCGAGCAGAACGGCGACAAACAGAACCGCGGAAGCGCGATGAGCGGCAAAGAGTTCTGTGCCGCGGTCGCGGGAACATGCAAAACTGCCCGACTCACAGCAACTTTGGTTTGCGCTGGTCCGCGCACCAAAAGAAGAGCCGCACACGGCAGGCCGTGTGCGGCTCTTCGGTTGGTGGGCCCAGGATTACCTACGGAGCGGCAATATAGGTGTAATCGATCCACTGCCATCCCGTGCCGATCCACGAGTACAGCCGCACGTAGATGGTTGTATTGTTCGTGGGCAGATTGGTGGCGGTATACCCGCTGGTTGCCGGGTTGGAGTTGGCCAAGTTTGCGGATCCCACACCGGTGGTGCCAATGTAGAGAGCGTTGCGCGTCACAGCGACGCCGGCGCTCCACGTAAACGTGGCTGTGCCCGCGTGCAGCGTACTGCCCGGAACGGGACTGATCATGGCCGACTTGACCGGCGCCGGAGCGGCGTAGGTGTAATCGACCCACTGCCATCCCGAGCCGATAAACGAGAACAACCGAACGTAGAGCGTACCACCAACAATCGGGATATTCGTCGCCGTGTAGGAGGTTGCGGTGGTGTTCACATTCACCACGTTTGCGGATCCCACGCCGGTGGTTCCGGCATACAGCGCGTACTTTTGGGCAGTCCCCCACGAGGTCCACGTGAAGGTGACGGTGGTCGAGGTTATTTGGCTTCCCTGCACCGGCGAGATCATGATGGCTGTGGCTGCGGTCACCGTGAGCGTTCCGGAAACATAGGAAATGTTGTAGGCGTTGTTGGGATTGCTCCCGGCCAGGCACGATGTCGGATAGGTTCCGGGGAGTCCGCCTGCCATATAGGTGGTTGAGCACGTGATGTTGAGGCTGGCTTGCGTGTCTCCGTGCGTCAATCCGGCCACAGATCCGAGCGGAATAGCAGGCAGGCCTGTCTGGGTCCAGACATACGTCTGGTTCCCTGCGGTGATGGTCAAGGGGACCAGGCCGCCGGTGCCGATCAGTGGAATCGTGGTAAACGGAGCCCCGGGATCGTTCGATGGGATCACAAGGTTGGCGGTGCGCGTCCCATAATACGTGGGCTTGAAGGTCACACTGACGGTGCAAGTTGCCGTCGGCGCAAGCGGGCTGGGGTTGATGGGACAGGTTGTGGTTGCGCTGAAATCGCTTGCATTCGCTCCCGTTATGCTCGGCAGACTAACCAGCAGGTTCACAGCGCCAGCGCTGGTCACGGTCACGCTGCGGGGCGCACTTGTGGTCAAATATGCCTGCGTCCCCGTGAACGTGATACTTCCCGGGCTCACATTAATGAACGGAGAAGCGGTTACGTTGGCGACGCCCGACCATGCAGAGGTCAGGTTAGGAAGCGTGGTTGGAATTCCCACATTCGCCCCCTGGAGCGGTCCAATCAGTGGAGTCCAGTAGTCGGCATCCGGCTTGTAGGACTGCACCTGGTAGTAGTAAGCGGGGCTGGTTGCGGTGATGGTGGTGGGATCTGTCCACGTCACGTTGCTGCCGTATCCCGCCTTGGCAGCAGCCGCCGCATTGAAGGCCCTGACGTTCTGGGTCATCGCCGCATCGGTAGCGCGCCGGACGTTGAAGCCCGATTCACTCAGTGACATGTCCTTGAAGATCATCTGGTTCCTGCGCGTGGTCCCCTGCAGGATAGTCCGAACGCTAACATTTGTCGGCGTCTCGGGCGGTACCTGGAAGACGATGTCGCGCATCATGTCGTTCTCTTCGTGGCCGAGCAGATGACAATGCCAAACGTACTCCCATCCCATCGGCTGTAATTGATTGATCTGCGGCGCCGCATTGTTCAACGGATCGAAAGAGGACATCGCCAGGTCGGCTCCTGCCGGCTTGGTAACGTCGAACAGGCGAGTGCTGTCGGGCACCGGGAACGGCAGGCTCTGTTTCATCGGCCTCAGTGCAACAAAGTCGATTTCCAGAGGATTCATGCGTACCGTGTCTTTCCATCCCAGCTCGTCAGGGAAGGGTACACGCAGGGTGCCGTCCCAACCAAAGCGATCGATGAGCTGCACGTCGAAGAGGTGGAAGTGGATGGCATGACTGTCCACGCCGTTGTGGATCACCATCCAGATCTGGCTTCCATCCGCGCCCATTCCAACCGGGGACGCCTGCAGATTGGAGGAATCATAGGCATCTTCGGTGAACGGATCGATGTAGCCCAACGGGATGGTCGTCTGGGTGTTGAAGTTGGTCAGCGGCAGTTCGGTGCCGAGGGTGGCGTTCATTCTGCCGTAGTCCAGTTCGAAGAGCTCCTGGATCGTCTTCATACGCAACGGCAGAGTGACGGTTGTGGCTCCTGTCGTTGTATTGGTTACGATGGTTGACAGCTTTTTGGTGCTCGGGTCGATGGGCGTGAAGGTGAGCTGCGTGCTCTGCAGGGCCGGAAACGTATCCTTCATGGTCTGCTTGTAGGCGGCGCTGTAGGTCGATTCAGGGACAACCGGTGGAGGCTGGGCAATATTGAACGCTGCCGGGATGGCTGCTTTTAGAGCGGTTATATTGACTGCGGGCTCGGCCGTCCCCGTAACCGTGCAGTTTACGTTGACCTGCATCAATGTGCGGGTATTGGGGCCGAAGCCGGCCAGGGTCGAAGGTGCGCCGCCAGAACCGGTAAAGTCCGGATCGCCGGTGTAATAGTCGTAGCGATCATCATGCGCCGGTGCCGGCGCAGGCGCGTCGTTGTACAGGATGAGCGTCTTGCACGCGTATGGCGTGAAGTCGACGATGGCATCTGCGCGCTCGGCCGACATCAGCAACAAACCGTGGCTTGCCATGTTGGTGACGGTGACGCTGCGCATGTTGGTTTCATACGCGATGGGAGCCGGCGGAATCACTGACACGTTCGGCAGAACGCCGCCCTCCGTGCCAATCTGAATCCAGCTTGGACCCGATGCTTTGGGGTCAGGCACTCCACCTTCGCGGCCGTCAGAAGGCCACCAGACCGGGAACCCGGCCGTAGAAACTGCAGGCACCGTGGCCACCTCGGTCAGGTTCGGGACTCCAGATACGGTGGGAACCGGGCAAACTGCGCCGACAGTTGGTGTGTACTGGCTGGTGCCGCCGGTGTTGTCGCACGCCAGGAACCACGACAGGTTAAACGTGCGCTCGTTCGCCACGCTCAGGATCCGGAATCGGTAAGGCTTAGGGTCGAGTGTCAGTTTGGGATAAGCAACGCCGTTGATGACCGGCGTATCCATGAATCCTTCCGGCACTAACGATGCGGTGCTGTTCTGGCCGAGATGAATGGAGCCATCGACTTCCTTGGCGGGCGCCGGCGCGAGCGTTGACGGAAAGCCTGGGCAGGTCATCGTGGGATCGGCGCTGGTGGGACACGGAATTTCGCCGCGGACCGTGTACTGGCTGGGGTTGCCGTTGAACGGCGGCCAGAACCAGCTTGCGTAATCCCACCGTCCCATGGGGTTGGTATTCGAACCGTCGGGATTGCCCGGCCACTGGTTGGTCATGTACACGTGCGGATACCACAGATTGCCGTAGCTGCCCCAGAGGGCGGTGTCCCACGTGGGATCCTGTTGCGACAGGGTTGCTATGGACGCAAACGCTGTTGCACCTGCACCGTCACCCGTGATCGAAACGATGGGATCGGCGGTGCAGCCCGAACCGGCGCTGGTGATCGAAATGCCGGTAACCGTACCCAGAATCAGCTGGCCGAAAGGATCAACGGAATCACCGATCGTGGCCGTTGCAACCGGCTCTGTCACGCAGCCTCCAGTAAATGAGACTGCGGCCGCCGAGTATCCTTGGCCACCGGACAGCACCGGGACGCTGTATACAGTTGTCGAAGCCGGGTTCTGCGGAACGAATGTCTTGTCCTGGATAACCAGCGGGATTTGCTCAGCCGGAAACAGCGGAGCAGGGGCAATGCCTGCCTGCGTGAACACGCCGGTGTTATTCGTACCGGCAGTGAGGTCGGCATCGATGTTATCGGTGATCAGATAACCAGCCGCTTCACCCGCGTATACGTTCAGACGTGTCGTGCCATATGCGTGATCGTGATAGAAAAGCAGGCGGCCGCTCTGCTGGTTCGTATAGTACATCGTCAATGCGCCAAAGCCGGGATCGTTTGTCGCGCCCGCGGGCAGATTCAGTTGCCCGGCCATTCCGGAAGCATCGGAACAGTTAGTGGTGACGGTGCTGCTGCACTGCGGAACCACCTTGCCGTTCACAAAGAACATGTCGGGAACAAAGCTTACGCTCGCGCCGCGCGGGTACTTGGTATTGATCCAATCGCCCTGCGGAATGGTCCATTGATGCGGCGTTCCGTCGCTGATCCATGGAGTGTTGCCGCCATGGAGATGGACCGTCGCGCGATTCTGCAGGTACGGTGATTGCCCGTTGGCCAGACCCAGTCCGGCGCCCAGAGCCGTGAGATCCGTCGGGATAAAAAGATTCCCGGCGCTGCCGGTGGGCAGAGCGTTGGTAAACTTTACGCGGACTGGCCGATTACTGTGGGCTAGGATGATCGGCCCAAGATAATAAGGCACTTGTGCCGTCCCCAGCGGACCGTTGGTTTGCACATATCCGCGCAGCAGCGTGCCACCGGTCTGGTTCGGCCACGCCCCACTTACCGCAGGCAAGTCGCTGTGCATTTGCGCTCTGTATTGAACCAGCGAGATTTCGTAATAGTCCGCTCCCGGGAAAGTCGTCGTATCCGGAACGGCAATTGGAAGCATGTTGCCCAGGTTATTGACCGCATTCAGGAGCGGCAAGCTATCGACGAACTTGCGCATGCCGCAGTAGTTCGGCGCCTGGCAGTTCACCGTATCCGCCACATTGGGCAGCGGGCTCGTCGCATAGTTCGGATACAGACCGCTGAAATAGAGCTGATCGAGCGAACCGGGACCGATGGGATTGCCCGGGGTACCCACGATCGCATTGGCCCGGATCCTGTTTCCCGGGGTTCGCGCAACTACGGACCTGCGGGCAGCCAGACGGGCGGCGGCGGCCGTACGCTGGGCATTGGTCGTCTCCCGCAAGTGGTGAGGCGTGGCATTCGCACCCGCCGACGACCCACTCGTCACGGTGCGTGAAGGATTGGAAACGCGGTTCGCCCCTTGCTGCTGAACCGCGAGGTTCGATTTGTTGAGGGGCTTGACAAGCGGGGTCTGCGCTGCCGCACCTGTGACCCCGGCAAGTACAAAAACTGCCAGCGCAACTGCGGCGAGACCTCGCACCAGACTCTGTAAGACAGGGAACCGGCAACGTAAATTCATAAAGCAAATCCTCTTTTCGCAGACCGAGCAATCTCCCCCGAGACGCCAGGTTCGTGAGTGCAGGAACTTGAAAATACTTTGGCGACGTTATGCGAATCACTTCACGCCATTATGTGATAGCAATCACATTGCTTCGTGATAACTAACTCGGTTCAAGACACACCAATCCCCGGCCTGTAGATTCACTCGATCTACCTGCCAGGGCGCAGCAGTCACCTTATTAACTTATAGACCTCTGCAAACGCACAGGTCCGGATGGACGTGTTTCAGAAACATACCTGAAGCGACATCAGCGCTTGCAGGAACCGCATTTTGGAGTGATTAACTCCTATACTTATATCCGAGAAATGACTTTGTGCATCATTACGGTAGTTTCACATCGCGTAACAATTTGGAGGATTACTAAGGTGGGACGGACGTGATTTGAAATCAGGAGACTCGAGACAATATATCGATCGCCTATAACGCCGAGGCGATTCACACCACTTCCTCGAGCATCCGGACTATCGACCTGTGATCCATATCACATTTCCAAGTTTCTAAGGTATCGTGGATTTGTATATTGCCAAGAATGTGAGAAACCAACCTCGAGTATCTTCCGGCGACTCTGAACCTGCCGTCTTCACCGCCACAGTTGCATCCGGAACTCTCCAACTGAACCAGCACGGGAACAACAGGACCGCGCAATACGACGCCCTGCGGAGCAGCCCGCTTCCGATGCGCCCAACCATTTGCCATTCGATTTACGCGTGCGCATAGGAATCCAACTGCGAAGGACTGCTCGACGGACGACAGGGCGCAATGTCTATCGCGCCAACCTCGACGGCCGCCGACTGCGAAAGCAAACTTACCGAAATCACGACGCGGAAAGCATTCCTGTAACGCACCAGAATGCCTTCCAGACCTTTGAGTGATCCTCGAACCACTCTGACCCTCTCACCCAGAGGCAAGAACGGATGGGGTTCCAGGTCATGTTCCGCTGCCATAGCCAGACGCAGATTCCGGATTTCGGAATCCGGGATGATACCGTATTCCGATCCCCGGCGTACGATGGCATGAACCCCGGGAGTGGACAGTGTCGGAACCCGCATCTCCGCCTGCTCGCGCACGAAGACGTACGATGGGAATAGCGGAAGCGCCAATCTCACGGTCCGGTACTTGCGCTGGCGCTGTATATCGTAGAGCGGCAGAAATACCTCGGCTCCTTTTACCGCTATCAGCTCGGCTACCATTTTTTCGTGTTGGTGCTTTGTATATACCGCCCACCATCCCGGCTCCTGAAGTGCCTGGACGTCGCATCGGGAATCGCCGCTCATTGCTTCTTCTCCTTGAACCACTGCGCCTTCGCGAATGCTCTCTTGGCAAAGCCTCGGTGCTCACGGACTTGACGACGGCCTCGCATCACTTCAGAGGCCCTGTATGCCGCTTCAATCGAGCTTCGACCGATGATCTGCGGCACTCCCCGCGCATAGTGCAATCCAGATCTGCGTGGAAGCGCAGCGCGTCTTATGCACCAACTGCACATCGAGCCTTTCCCTGCTCCGATCGCATCCGCAGTATCACCGCGCCGGAAAGCCGCGCTGCCCAGACGCGTTCCCCTGGACTGCGAACCAGCGTGGCATGAAAACCTATCGAGGGCGCCGCCCGTCCTGTCGCAGCCGATGGCAGAGCCAGGCGCACATCGAATCGTGCATCGGGCGCCAGCGGGGTGTCACCACAGAACAAGATGCCCGATTCGCTGACATTAAGGGAGGTCCCTTCATGCCAGGAGCGATCCCCTTTCATCCGGTAAAGCAGACCGGCTCGAATCGGGTAGCGGTGTGAGCGCCCGACGAATTGCAGGCCATCCAATTTCATGACGGTACCTCCACAATGCAAGCTGCATTTTGGCCCGGACCCGAAGAGCTCACCCCAGCAGGCGTGCTGAAACAGCAGGAGATGCGGAATCAGTGAGCGTTAATGCGATGGTTCACGGCGAAGAGCGCGAGTTCGACGCGGCTGTACACTCCGAGTTTGTCAAACACATGCGAGAGGTGATGCTTAACGGTTTGTTCACTCAAGGATAGATGCGCGGCGATCTCGGGATTGGAGTAGCCTTCGAGGACCGCCGCAATAATCTGCGTCTCCCGAGGCGTCAGGCCATATTTATTCTTCTGATCCTGCCCTCCTTCCCCAGAGCTGCAAAGCGCCTCGACAACCATGTCAAGAGCACCCTTGCCAAGCCAGTACTCTCCTTGCATCACCTTGTGGATGGATTCAATGAGAGAAGATGTGCGGTCGTTCTTTTCGACGATTCCGCGCGCGCCCGCTTTGAGAGCCCGCACGGTGTCGGCTTGGGTGACAGATTGGCACAACACGATCACCTTCACATTGACCCCTGAGTTTTTTATCTCCCCTAACACGTCCGTCCCTTCGTGCTGGAAAATGGAGGAATCCAGGAGAACAATATCCGGCGTGGCTTTGCGAATCAGCTCCAGGACCGTTTCTGTTTCCGCGCAAGAGCCCACAATTTCGAATCGCTGCTTAGTCTCCAGGAGCATGCAAAGACTCTCCCGGAATATGGTTTCGTCGTCGGCGATGACGATCCTGATGGAGCGGGGCGATTGTCGTTGCATGGAACGCATTAACGAGGTGTCATCGGACCGGCCCTTCGCAAGCGACACGTGCGGGCTGCCGGTTAGGTGTGGTGTCGGTCGAGCTGGAATTCCTTCCGGCGTGCTTGTACTTCCCATCCTGAACCATCCTGACGCTCCGGCAACACTGATACATAGACTTCATGGATGCCGGTAACCAATGCGGTTTTAATCCTTGGAGTGTCCGTATTGTTAACCTAAGTGGTTTGATTTGCAATGGAACTGTGGTCATCTGGAGGTAACACTACCAACGTTTGCGCGGTCGTCACATGTGCCCCTTTCATGAACACACAGCCAGAGATAGTGACTATATGCTACTTATATCGCATACTTAGGGAAGCAGGCTGGTGTACGGCAGGATATAAGTCGGTTAATGTTGCTGATTACTTAGTTTCACGGCAGGAAATATGTCAACCTAATTTTTTACTGTAGATAGACGAGCAGCCTGATTGCAGTGATCCGCTGTTCCAAAACGAAACAGCGAAGCAGAGAAGCAACCACCGCTGTCACACCATTTTCACACAAACAAAGCCGCTACGCTCTCGGCCATGCGCGATACCCGGTTTAGTTCTATCGCCGTAGAACTAAACCGGACTATCAAAGGCGGAACCTATGACCTATTGTGCATGCACTTCTCCCGCGGTACATTGTGACTACTTTCCGAACGCCATGATATGGCTACAAGCGTTGATGCAGGTACAGGCCATGTTTGCGTCCGGCAAGAGGCGGACGAACATCCGATGACATCGCTTCAAGATCACGCAGCCGCTGAGCAAGGACACCGCCGAGCAGGCCGCTTTCAACTCAGCCTCCCGTTGAAGTACCACGTGGTCGGCGAGAGGGGTTGGCACGATGGACGGTTGGACAACATGAGCCTCACCGATATCCTGTTTCGCGGACAAAGTGTAGTCGAGGCCGGCAAAGCAATCGACCTCAGGCTGTTTCTTCCCGGATCGACGAAGTCTCAAAGGGGCGGCACCATCCTGAGCAGAGCCACGGTTACTCAGTCCTGGGTGCTCGATGACCGCCCCGGACAGGCATTCATAGCAGCGGTGCTGATCAACCCTCGGCTGGTGAGATTGAACCCGGAGAGCGGAGCATGAAGATTGACGGCACAGATGAAGAACGAAACCAACAGTTGCACTCGACACCCTGATTAGGATCTCGGGGGAATCCTGGCCCGGCGCCCCGTCGAATTGGGGGTCTTCTGGGGAACTTGTCTCGACGGAACCGGGCCCTATTCAAGCAGTGAAGCCAAAGTGTGCACGATGAGAGCGTGTCTCTCACAGGGCGAAGCTACGTCCAGGGGACAGACTCAACTATCCGCAATCTGCGTAGCGAAATGCGCGATGCAGCATCCCGGCGGAGAAGCGAGCCCCACATTTGATTCAGCAAAGAGGGTTGAGATGAAGAGAATATCCATTCTGATCGCCATTCTGACGGCGCTGGTGTGCGGTTCAGCACCTGCCCAAAACTATGTCTCCATCGGAGCCGGAGATAAGGAACTCTCCTCCTCCCCTCCAGACTCCAAGGCTGGTTCGCCCGTCCTGGAGGATCGAAATCATCGTTACCGGCTGCGGGCGGGCGACACATTCGATGTCGATTTCACGCTTTCCCCGGAGTTCAACCAGACGCTCTCCGTGCAGCCGGATGGATTCGGCAGCCTGAAGGGCGTGGGCACCATTCCCATGGAAGGCAAAACTCTCCCGGAGCTGACCGAAGCCATCCGGCAGGCCTATGCCCACATATTGCATGAACCCCTGATCGTGATCGTTCCTAAGGATTTCGATAAGCCATACTTTACCGCCACGGGTCAGGTCTCGAAGCCAGGCAAATATGACCTGCGCAGTGACCTGACCATCACGGAGGCCCTGGCTGTGGCGGGCGGATTCAACGACAAAGCCAAGACCTCTCAAGTGGTCCTGTTCCGCAGGTCATCCGGAGGAAGCTTCGAGGGACGAGTCTACAACCTGAAAAAGCTTTTGGCTTCACGGAATTTATCAGAGGATCCCCGGGTGTTGCCCGGCGACCTGCTGTTCGTTCCGCAAAGTACCTACTCCCAGTTGAAGCCGTTTATGCCGACGATGAGTACGGGCGTCTATTACAACCCGGCCCACTACTAAGACGGAGAAAGAACATGAAAACAGAAGAAATTGAAGTCCGTCGCTATCTGCATCACTCCCTGCCTACGCTCCGCGATGTAGCCGCAGTTGTGTTCCGGCAATGGAAAGCAATGGCAGTCGTGGCCGCGGTAATCCTGGTGGCAACGGTGCTCACCGGGATTTGGACGCCCACCTATGAATCCCGTATGAAGATTCTGGTGCAGAGCCGCCGTACCGATTCGGCAGTCAGTTCGTCATCGGTAGCTCCAGTCCAATTCAACGGAAACCTTGTTTCCGAAGAGGACCTCAACTCGGAAGTGGAGCTCCTGACCGGAGATGATCTGCTCCGGAAGGTCGTAATAGCCACAGGTGTGGGCAGCCGGCCGGGGGCGCAGGTCAACCCCGGAGATGAATCGGCGGTCTCGACGGCGGCGCGTCAGTTGGGGCGTGATTTGCGAGTTGAAGCGATCCGCAAGACGCATATCATTTCTGTCCGGTACAGTTCCAGGGATCCAAAGCTTGCATCGGCAGTGCTCAAGGCATTGGCCGCGGCCTATATCGAAAAGCACGCCGAAGTCCACCGCGCCTCCGGCGAATCCACGTTCTTCGATCTGGAAGCGAGCCGCTTCCGCCAGGCCCTGGAATCCGCCCAGCAACGGCTGACTGAATTCTCTGTAGCTCGGCACGTCGTCTCGGCGCAAACTGAGCGCGATTCCTCACTGCTGAAGGCCAGTGACTTCGATTCACGGGCGCATGAAGCACAGGCGTTGGCGGCCGAAACGGAGTCCCGGATCCATACGCTTCAAGCGGAGCTGAACGCCACTCAGCCGCGTATCACCACCGCAGTGCGCAATTCCGAAAATCCGCAACTCATGGGTCAGCTGAGATCGACTTTACTCACCCTGCAGCTGAAACGGACCGAATTCCTGACGAAGTACGACCCGAACTATCCGCTGGTGAAGGAAATCGATCGACAGATAGAAGACACGATCAAGACCATCGACGCCGAAGAGCGAAGGCCGCTCCTGGATGAAACCACCGACCGGAACCCCGGGTATCAAGTCATCAAGGACGACCTCGCCAAGGCGCAAGCCGAACTGAGTGGGATACGGGCGCGGGCATCTGCGGCACAGTTCATCGCAGCGCAATACCAGGAGGCTGCCCGGCAGCGCGACGAGGACAGCATTATCCAGCAGAACCTGCTGCGGGACGCCAAAATGCAAGAAGAGGCTTACCAGCTCTACGTGCGGAAGAGCGAGGAAGCGGGCATCAGCGATGCGCTCGACCGCAGAGGAATCGTCAATATCGCCGTTGCCGAATCACCAACGGTACCCCCGGTTCCAGAGCGATCCTCCCTGCTGACCGCCATGTTGACGTGCCTGCTGATCTGTACGGGAAGTCTGACCACGGCGTTTGTACGGGATGCAATGGATCCCACCTTCCGCACGCCTGACGAGTTGGCCAGTTATCTCCAATCGCCGATCCTGGCAGTCCTTCCAAAGAATCGAGAGTGAGACAATGCAGTCCCGCTACTTTGGATTTGGCGAGTGTCCGTTCGGGGTGACTCCCGATCCGCGCTTCCTCTACCTGAGCAGAGTGCACAGGGAGGCGCTGGCTTCCCTTCAGTGCGCGTTCCACAGCAACCGCGGTTTCACCGCCCTCATCGCTCCACCGGGGATGGGAAAGACCACCCTCTTGTTCGAGTTCCTGCGACGCGTCCAGGATTCTGCGCGCACCGCGTTTCTCTTCAACTCGCACATGGACGCGACGGAGCTCCTGAAAGCCCTGCTGCGTGAAATCGGCGTCAGGCCTGCCGACAACATCGGACAGATTCTCGAGCAACTTAATAACGAGCTCCTCCTGACCGCACGCGACGGCCGTCGTTTTGTAGTGGTGGTCGACGAGGCGCAGAATCTCACAGAAACAACCCTGGAGACGCTTCGCCTGCTTACCAATTTCGAGACCCCACGCCAAAAACTGATGCACCTCGTCCTGAGCGGACAGCCGCAGCTCGCCGATAAGTTGTTCAGTCCGACCCTGGTCCAGTTACGACAACGTATCTCCACCTTCTGCAAGCTGGAGCCGTTCTCCGCAGAAGATACAACCTCTTATATAGAACATCGGCTCAAGATCGCGGGCTACACCGGCTCTCCGCTGTTCAGTTCGGACTCACTGGCTCGCATCGCGGAAGCAAGCGAGGGCATTCCACGCGTCGTCAACACGCTGTGTTTCAATTCCCTGTCGCTGTGCCATGCACTCGGACGTAAGCAGGTCGATGCCGCCATGGTCAATGAAGCTATCCAGGATCTTCACCCATTATGTTCCCAGAATGAAGGCGCCAACCAACCCAAGCCGGGCAACGGGAACCATGCAGTGCACCCTCTCCCGCGAAACCATATGCGTCTGACTGGGATGAGGGTTCCCGCCATCGCCTCATTGCTGCTCATCGGGTGTGTTGCAGCGTTCTGGGCGCATGGAGTTCATAGGCCTATCCCAAGCGAGCCGGCTCTTCCTCAAGCCGTCCAGCAACCGCTGGTGCTTCCACCGCCCACAGTCGAACCATCGCGCGCCAATGCAAACGAAAAATTCGCACCAGCCGGCCTCGTCGAAATCATCGTCGGTCCTGAGCAAACGCTCAGCGCCATCTCAGTTAACCGATTTGGCGGCTTTAATGACGACCTGTTGCGCACCATCCAACACCTGAATCCCGATATAACGGATCCGAACCTGATCCACACGGGTCAGAAGATCCTGTTACCCAGGCAAGCAATCACACGCGTGCAAAACGAGCGGTTACCCAAGCCTGAACCCGAGGAACAGCCATGAGCAGGAACTTCGAACTACTAGAGCAGATTGAGAAAGAACTTGCCGACGGAATTGCAAATAACGGAGCCCACAAGGACACCTTCCGTTCTGATGAGCATGTTTCGTCTGAACACAGCGTGGATCTCATCGATAGCGATCTGGCCAACCTGGTGCAGTCCGTGTTCGCACCCATCTCCGGATCAGCGTCTCACCGGGTTGTGCTCTGCGGTGTCGACAAGGTAAACGCGAGCAGTTCAATCTGTGCACGCGTAGCACACACGCTTGCCGCCACCACCCGTGAGAACGTGTGCCTGGTCGATCTCAATCCATGCGCAACCGGACTCTCCAACCTCATGCTGTCTTCCGCGGATCGTCATGGCGCGGGCCATAGCGAGGGGCAGCGAAATTGCGTGCAGGTGGCTGAACATCTCTGGCTGGCGAACATCGATCGCGGGTTACCGGCCGACACCTGTCATGCAGGGAATCAATGGCGAGCCAGGCTCGAGGAACTTCAGCGCGAGTTCACCTACCTGCTCATCGACGCTCCCGGTACGGCCGCCAATTCCGATGCGACGATCGCAGCCCAGATGTCCGACGGGGCAATTCTCGTGATCGAGGCAGACTTGACGCGACGGGACCACGCCGCCAAGGCGAAGCAAACCCTCGAAGCTGCCGGCGTTCGGCTCCTGGGCACGGTGCTGCATAACCGTTCGTTCCCGGTCCCCAAGGGCATTTACGAGAAGTTATAGCTCGCGTTTGGTGACTCCCGCATGGCCTGTGCGCGGAGCTCAGTACCATCCATCCCGTTTACCGCATTCTCTTCGAGGAGTCTATGCCTTCCATCCCGGCTAATGGATCAAAGGGCGTCTCTGCGCAGGGTAAGTTTGCCTCCATGGCTTACGACCCGGTTAAGCAGGCGGGACTCATGGATCAGTTAGTGCTTTGGGTCTTGTCGCTGTTTGCCTTTCTTCTCCCGACGGACCTGCGTCTCGCCGGTGATAAGTCGATTGCGATGCGCGTAGGTTATGCATGCCTGCTGCTCGGAATCGCCGGCGTAATGAGACGCCGAACCGCGATTGTGCCTACCCTGGGGTTCTGGTCTTTGCTGGGCTTTGTATTTTGGTCGACCTGCACGCTGGGCTGGGCGCAATATCCGAGCGCCGCTGAACACAAGGTCGTAGCCTACTGGCTTTTGCTCGCGGTGTCAGCCATCATCCCGCAATACGCCTGGAGCGCTCGCGGGCGCGCATTGCTGATGGACGCATACATTTGGGGCTGCTGGCTGGGCGTAATTGGTACCGCCGTCAACTTCTGGACCGGAACCGAATACTCGGAAGCCGGGCCAGGCGAGTTAGCGGGCAGATATAGCTTCAGTACGGACCCGAACTATCTAGCATTGGCCCTGGTTATCGGGATTCCTCTGGCCATATATCGCGGGGCCCGGACCGACAATCCATGGCGCCGACTTCCGCTTCTGCTGTATACCCCGGCGGCCATAGCGGGGGTAGTCCTCACCGGATCGCGAGGGGCTGTGATAGCGTTGCTGACTGCCCTGCTCGCGTGTGCTTTCCAGATTTCCTGGAAGATGCGCGGCCTGCTTGCCGGAACGGCGGCGATATTCCTGCTGGCAATGTGGCTGGGTCCGTCGCAAATTTCTCAACGGCTTTCTACCATTCCCGACGAGTTGCGTCACGGGAGTCTTTCCGATCGGCGCGACCTTTGGGACAGAGGACTGGCGGTTGCGCGAGAACATCCAATCGAAGGCATCGGGGCCGGCGCCACCACCGGAAAACTCGAGATCGCCGCTCACAACACGCCATTGGAACTCATGATGGAGGGCGGTGCGGTAAGTGTCGTCCTCTTTTACGGCGCGATGCTGTTTGGGCTAACTCGCTTGTGGAAGACCGATTCCCGCGAAGGCGCTGCCATGACCGCACTCTGCGCCGCCTGGGTTGTCGGCAGCCTTTCGTTGAGTTGGGAAGTGAATACCATCACCTGGTTCATCCTGACAATGCTCTTCTCCGCTGGATCGCCTCGATGCATCAGCGCTTCGAGTTTCAGCCCGGAAATGCAAACAGCGGGGCATGCATAAGGAGTGACACGATGCGGATTTCGATTGTCACCACAACATTCAACGCGCTGCCCTATATAACGGAAACCACTCGCTCGGTCCTTCAGTCCACTTATGAAGACTTTGAATACTTGATCGTGGACGCGGGATCAACAGATGGAACAAAGGAGTTCCTCCTCGGTCTTCGTGACAAGCGGCTGCGAGTCGAAATCCGAATGGGGGCGGGTCAATACGAAGCTCTGGATTGGGGAATGAGGCACGCCACGGGCGAGGTGCTCGCGTGGATTAACGGCGACGACCTCTATTTTCCGTGGACCCTTTCAGGCGTGAGCCGCCTCTTCACTGAATTCCCACAGGTGCTCTGGCTAACCGGACTGCCCACCTTCATCAATGGCGATGGTGACTGTACGGTCGTGGGCACGCCAAGTTCGTACCCGAGAAGATACATCCAGAACGGGTGGTTCAACGAATTCGCCTACGGCAACCTGGTCCAGGAGAGTATGTTCTGGCGTAGCGATCTGTACCGCCGCGCCGGGGGTCTCAACCTTCAATACGAATTGGCGGCCGACTTCGAACTCTGGACCCGGTTTGCGCGCCTGGCCCCGCTGGAAGCGGTCAACGTACCCCTGGCAGCGTGGCGCAAGCACGGTAACAATCGCTCGCTTATCCAGGCGGATACTTATCTCCGGGAAGTCACCGAAATCACCGCTCATCTTCCGCGCTTCAATTCCGTGAAGGGCTGGCTTTGCCGGGCGACAGCGAGCAAGCATGCCCTGCGTTTAGCAGAATGGCATCGGACGCCGTGGATTTACTACTCGCTCAAGCAGTCGTGTTGGAAACGCGCCACCGCGTTCCGGCCGATCTCGCGATATGGACTCCAGTATCTCCGGATGGAGTATCTGGCGGCCCGGGCGAAGCGGCAAACCGTCGACCTCGTCACTGCGCATTCGCCTCGGGGCCAGGCCCCACCGCTCTACTAATTGTTTTCTGCAGAATTCGACAGGGTACGTGTGAGATGCGAATTGCTCAAGTGAGTCACAGCCTGGATTGCGGAGGGTCGATGGCCATGGTCGTCGCCCTCGCCTGCGAACTGGCCAGGCGCGGCCATGAGGTGGATGTGGTATGCACCGACCGTCCCAGCGGCAGCGCTCACGAGGCGCAATGGATAAGTCGCCTCGCCGAATCCGGGGTTATGGTGCGATTTCTTGGTCGAACACTCGGGTCCCCAGGTTTGCTGCCGGCCATGAAGCTATGGCGGCTCATTCAATCGAAGCGATATGACGTGGTTCATTCGCACCTCCCAATGCCGGATGCGATGTGCGGCTTGGCCCGCCGCCTCAGCGTCCCACGCTTTGCCCACGTAGTTACCGTTCATAACAGCCTGGAGCCTCGTTCCTGGCCATTAACCCTTCTTGCGCGGGGTGGTAATGTGGCTTATTGCTCACAGGTGGCGCGCGAACGAAACCCGCTGGCCGGGCAGATATCGATGGTCATCCCGAACGGGATCCCACAGAAGCCCTATTCGGAACAGAGTCTTTCGAAGCAGCAAATCCGGGAGCGGTTGGGGATACCTGCAGACGCGATGGTGATGATCGCCGTCGGACGCATGTGCCCTCAAAAAGATTTCGATACTGCGCTCGAGACTCTGCGATTCCTTGAAAGCCACAAAATGTTTCCCCGGCTTCAGTGCCTGTTTTGCGGCGATGGGGACGACAAGGTTCGGCTCGAGGTTCGAGCCCACCAGATGGGACTTGATCAGGTAGTGCGATTTATGGGAACGCGAACCGACATTCCTGAACTGCTGAAGGCGAGCGATATCTTTCTGAGCACATCCAGGTATGAAGGCATGCCCTTGACCGTGTTGGAAGCGTTGACCGCCGGCTTGACATGTGTTCTCTCCGATATCGAGGAACATCGGGAAATTGCGGATTCAGCGCCTGGCTGCTACTTCGTACCTCATGTCGCCGAAGCAATCGGCTTTGCGGTGCAAGATGCCGTACGAGATATGCCCAACGCTAAGTTGCTGCGCCAGATTCGCGGCTCCCTGCTCCAGAAGCATAGCGTCACGAGCTGCGTGGATTCTTACGAAGCACTCTATCGGTCATGTTCGCGATCGGCGTCGGTGGTCCGACAAAGCGCGTCTCAACGTGGAGCCAACGTGGCGAACTGAGCCATAAGGCATAGCCGCGAAATGATTCATCCGCATGGGGCGAACCAGACCGCGCGGAAGCAGCGAAACAACTGCAGGACTTCTCACTAATCTCAGGAGACAACCTATGAGGGAAGCAAGCAACCCGTCGAGCCAAGGCCTTTTGAAAGGCGCCATTATCGGGCTCGGACGCATGGGTCTTACACATCTATCTATCCTGAACAGCCATCCGTCAGTGTCAAAGCTGTCTGTGGTGGAATCGTCCGTTTGCTTTGGAAAAGCAATCGAGAAAAACCTGGGCATCGTCTACTATCCCACGCTCGAGGAACTTTTTCGCTCGGACATTCCGGATTTTCTGGTGGTGGCCACGCCAAGCAGTTCCCACGCCGCCATCGCCAAATCGGCCATCGAGAAGGGTATACACACCTTTATCGAAAAGCCCCTGACTCTCTCCGCCCACGAAAGCGCTACCCTCGTTCAACTGGCTGCTTCGCGGCAAGTAGTCGCCCAGGTGGGATACGTCAATCGCTTCAACGAGATCTTCCAGGCGGTGCAACTCCTCCTGCAGTCCGGCGAGTTGGGCGCGCCCACCCATGTTCACTGCGAGATTCGCTCCCCCATGGTGACGAAAACCACCGGAAACAGCTGGCGGTCGCAACAGCGAGAAGGCGGCGGCTGCCTGTCCGACATCGCAACTCATGGCATCGACTTATTAAATTTCATGGTTGGTCCGCCCAAGTCCGTTATCGGCGCTTCTCTGCAGTCGCTTGTCTCTGCATCGGTGGACGATCGAGTAGACGTCCTGTTCGGTTACGAGGGATTTACGGGTTCGCTGCACGTAAACTGGAGCGATCCATCCTGCCGAAAGCCAAGTTATCGGCTCAGTATCGAGGCGCAGAAAGGCCGAATCATCGCGGATCACCACTCGTACAAGCTCTTCAAAAGCACCCCCGCCGGACGAGGCGACTCGGCCGCCTGGAGCACCGTATACATCACGGATATCGCCCAGCCTGTCCGCATGTATGTGCGCGGTAATGAATTCACCCGGCAACTCGACTATTTCATCGATAACATCCTCTCGGGGACGACGGAGAATGTAAGCGGCCTGGAGTCTGGAATGGAGGTCGACCAGGTAATTGAACATATCCGGGCAGCCGGGCACGAGGTGAGGACGGTATGAAGCTGATCTTTGGAGACAACCAGTTCTTCGGAATCAATCACATGTCGGAAGAGAAGGCACAATCGCTCTCCGAAAGGTTCTCCACGCTCGAGCCGATCATCGCCGTCATCGATCACGCGTACGACGCCGGCATCCGGGACTTCATGTTCACCACGCACGACCGGGTGACCGAGATTTGCGACCATTTCCGGAAGTATCACCAGAGGTATCAAGGCATCAAGCTGTATCCCGCCATGCCCTACGCGCACAAGTATGCCAACCTGGTTGCCGACAAAGGCATTATGGGGGCCGTGCTCGACGTGCTGAGAGGAGATGGATCGGCCACCGGCGCTATCCGGGGTATGCTGCGTGCCGGAATGGGCGCCGTCCAGAGAGATCCCATCACGGTGATGCGTCTATTGGTCGACGCGGAACTACGCACCTTTCGTGGTCTGGATGTTCAAGCAATCTTCATGCAAAACATCGTTACAGACCTCCTCCTCGGACTGCGGGCCGAACATGCGCTTGGGGAGTTTGTTACCTACGCAAGACAGCGTCACGGAGTGAATGCCGGCTTTATTACCATGAACCTTCCGGCCATGGCTGCTTATATCGATGCATGCGGCATCGACCGTCCTCTCCTGTGTGCCAGTTTCAACAAGGCTGGATACCTGATGAACCCCTCCCGGGAGAGTTACGAGGCGGTGGTGAGGAAAGGCCAACACCGGTTTGTTGCCATGTCCGTCTTCGCGTCGGGAGCTGTTCCATCGAGCCAGGCGGCTGAGTACATCGGCGACTTCGAGAACATCGAAGCTGTCTTGTTCGGAGCTTCGTCGAAGCAGCACATCGAGGAAACGGTGAGCCTTTTCCAAGATGTCAGGGCAGCAGTGCCGGCATAGCCGTGGCAAAGGAATCGAAGGCATGAGAATAAGCGCGGCAAACGCACCGAAACCGTCCGACGTACGGGTCTCTGGAGTACCGATCACCAGATGCTCGGAGACCGACGTTCTGAAAGCAATGAACGACAACATTCATGAGCGGCGCACACCGCAATACGTCGTGATAACCAATACCGAGTCGATGTATTTTGCCCGGCGGCTTCGGGAACACGCCGATTTCATCGAGAATGCCGCGTTTTCCTGCTGCGACGGCGTAGGCGTGGTCCTTGCCGGGCGCGCGCAGGGAATCTCCGTCGGCCGGATCTACGGTTCCGGCCTGGTAAGCGCCGCCTGCGAATACGGTGTGCGCCACGGATGGAAACACTTCTTCTATGGGGGCCGTCCTGGCGTTCCCGAAACCCTCAGCCGCAATCTCGAAGCCCGCTTTCCGGGAATGCGCACCGGCGGCACCTACTCGCCCCCATTCCGTGAAATTGATTCAGCCGAGGACGACCGGATCGTCGAGATGATCAACCAGACGGAGTCTGACATTGTCTGGGTGGGCCTGGGGTTACTTAAGCAGGAACGATGGATTGCAGCCCATCTGGGCCGCATTCGCGCCCCCTGGATGGTAGGAGTGGGAGCCGCATTTGATTATCACGCGGGCACGGTCAAAGCCGCACCGCTGTGGCTTCAGCGAGCAGGCTTTGAGTGGTTGCACAGGGTTTGCCACCAACCACGGATGCTGGTAAGGAACTATCGAAGTTTCGTTTTTCTCGGCGAGTCGCTTTTCTGGCGTCAGCGCCGCCCAGCTTGACCTTCACTTTGAAACGGCGTCTGAATCCCTCTTCGATCTCCCTCTGAGTGGCGCGGAAATGGGAAGACTATCGTGATGCCTCCGGTTCCCCCGGTGATGCGTTCCAAAGCTTATTCCGCCGTACTGAGCGGACAGCCCGGTGCAGACGAGAGCACGCATTTCAACCGAAGAGTAAGGCGAATCGAATGATCAAAACAATCCGTCCATTTGAACGCCCCATCACTGTTGTCCGCCCCACCTTGCCGCCACTGGAAGAGTTCCGCGAAGGCCTGGAAGGGATCTGGAAGCGAAAATGGCTGACTAACGACGGTCCTCTTGTGAACCAGTTTCGCGACCAGTTGACGCAGTTCTGCCGAACCGACCACGTGTCATTGTTCACCAATGGCACCCTTGCTCTGCAGATTGCCCTTCAAGGCTTGGGGATAAGCGGAGATGTAATTACCACTCCCTATACATTTGTCGCCACCACTCACAGCCTGTTCTGGAACAAACTCCGGCCGGTGTTCGTCGACATCGATCCCACTTATTTCTGCCTGGACCCAGATCGCATCGAAGCCGCAATCACGCCTTGGACCAGTGCCATTCTGGCCGTACACGTATATGGCCACCCTTGCGACCTGGAGGCCCTGCAGACCATAGCCAACAGGCACGGCCTGAAACTTTTGTATGACGCTGCCCATGCATTTGGCGTCGAAGTTGCGGGCAAGCCGATTGGTAGTTTTGGCGATATCAGCATGTTCAGCTTTCACGCCACCAAGGTGTTCCATTCCATCGAAGGTGGGATGCTGACCTTTCGGGATGGCGGATTACAGCGCCATCTTGACTACCTGAAGAATTTCGGTTTCGAAAACGAGACCGAGGTAGTGATGCCCGGAACCAACGCGAAGATGAGCGAGTTTCATGCGCTCATGGGCATCCTGCTTCTGAAACGTGTCGAGGAGATGATTGATAAAAGACGGATCCTGGCATGGCATTATCGCACCAGGCTCGCGCAGATCCCGGGAATCTGCCTTACCGCGCCGCCGCGCCCGGTCGTTCGCTATAACTACGCGTACATGCCGATTACTGTAGATCACGATTGTTTCGGCATGACCCGCGATGAGCTCTATGAGAATCTGCGCAGATACAACGTCATCGTGCGCCGATACTTTTACCCGATCATCCCCGATTTCTCCTGTTATCGCGGAAAGTTCGGCAACACCGATCTGAGCATCTCGCGCAGCCTCGCCTCCCGGGTAATAACCCTGCCCCTGCACGGCGATCTGACCATCGACGAGGTGGATCGGATTTGCGACATGATCGAGTACTTCCACGAACAGGCACGCCCGGCCGCCGCCGTATCTGTCTCGCGTGACCACAGCATGACCTATCTTCTCGATGCTGTGGGGAGATGACTGTGGACGACGCAGTTGGGGTACCAATCGGCCGGCGGGATCATTCCTCCGCTACGGCGTTGCGCTGGAGTGCTGTCGACGCCCTGGGACGGCAGGGGGTAACGTTCACAGTGATTTTGATCCTGGCCCGACTCCTCTCGCCCGAAGAGTTCGGGCTGGTGGGAATGCTTTCCATCTTCATTGCCATAGCGACTTCCATTGTAGATAGCGGCTTCGGCTCGGCATTGATACAGCGAAAGGAGATTACCGAGACTGACAGATCCTCCGTGTTCTACTTCAATATCGCCATGGGAGCCGCAGGAGCATGCACCCTGTTCCTGGCAGCGCCGGCAATCGCTCGTTTTTATCGACAGCCGATTCTGTCGCCGATGATGCGCTGGATGGGTGTGAACCTGTTCATTGAGTCCCTCGCAGTCGTACAGGTGGCCCTTCTGACGAAAAACCTGGACTTCCGCTCTCAGTTCAAAGCCGCCTTTCTGGCGCTCCTTCTCTCTGGATCTGTCGCGGTATTCATGGCCGTAAACGGTTGGGGAGTGTGGAGCCTCGTGGCCCAGACACTGGTCTCCACGGCGGTGTTTACGGCGACGGCGTGGGCGATCTGCTCCTGGAGACCGCGAGCAGGTTTCCGAGTTAATTCCTTGAGGTCTTTGGCAACATTCGGTTCTCCACTCCTGCTCTCCGGTCTTCTCAATGTGATGTTCGAGCGAGCTCACCAGGCGATCATCGGAAAAGCGTTCTCCGCAGCCCAGCTTGGTTTCTACAATCGCGCCTACAGCACTCAACAGTTTCCGTCCACCCTTCTCTCCGCCATGGTTGGGCGTGTAATGCTTCCGGTTTTTTCGCAAATGTCCGGGGAGATAGGAGTTCTCCGGCGCAATGTTAAGAACGCCCTGGTCACCCTCATGTTTGTCACCCTCCCCGTCATGGCGGGCCTTGCCGTGGTCGCCGAACCGTTGGTCCTGGTTGCCTTTGGACGACGATGGCTTCCCTGCGTGCCATATCTGCGGCTCCTCAGCGTAGCCGGATTGTGTTGGCCCATTCACGTGGTAAATCTAAACATCACCATGGCTACCGGCCGCACGAATTTGTTCCTGCGCCTGGAAATCGTGAAGAAGGTCCTGATCGCAATTGGGATTATCTGCACCTTCCGAGTGAGTGTTCTGGCGATGCTCTGGGCAACCGTAGGAGTCTCTTTTGCTTCCACCGTTGTGAATTCGCATCACAGCGAATCGCTGATCGAATATGGTCTTTTGAAGCAACTTCGGGATCTCAGTCTTTACTTAGCCGTCAGTCTTCCCGTGGCCGCCGCCGGATACACCGTAGTTAACTTCATTCATATCCCCCCCGCCGCACAATTAATGACGGCGATCGTTGCCTGCGTCCCCCTTTATGTCGGCCTATGTCACGCTCTCAAGTTGGAAGGGTGGACGACGGTCAGGAATCTACTCTCGCGACCAAGCGCATGGGGATCAACAGACCGGTCCTCCGCAGAATTCGACAAAACCATCGTCGGCCAAGGAATCCCAACGCCAGCTGCTGCGTCAGCCATGTGGGGGGCAGAGCCTCCGGACTTTGGCGCCGCGGCGCAATCGGCAGAACCATTCGACGGCAACCCGACTCAACACCCGTTCGCAGAACCATGCACGAGGATAAACCGATGATCCTGGGAGTAATGCAGCCCTATTTCTTCCCTTATCTGGGATACTTCGATCTCATCCACAAATGCGATAGGTGGATTGTCTTTGATACTCCCCAGTACATGCGCGAAGGCTGGGTTAACCGCAACCGGATCCTGCACAGCCGGCAGGGTTGGCAGTACATCGTAGTGCCCTTGAAGAAGCACAGCCGCACAACCCCCATAAACCAGGTGGAGGCGGTCGACTTCCCCGACTGGCGACGGAAGATCGTGAATCAATTTACTGATTACAGAGGTCGCGCTCCCTATTATCGTGAAACTATCGCCCTTCTCGAGGAATCCCTGGCCGGTGACGAACACAATCTATCTCGGATTAACATCAAGTGCCTTGGGAATATCTGCCGATTCCTCGGAATCAAATGGGCTCCGGAAATCTTCTCCGCGATGGACATGAGATTGGGATGCATTGAAGACACGGCGGAGTGGCCCCTGCGAATTTCCGAGGCAGCGGGAGCAACTGACTACCTGAATCCCCCGGGCGGTGCGGCGCTTTACAACCCCGATCGTTTTGCGCGTCGCGGCATCCAGCTTCACATACAACAGGATTTCAATTTCGAGTACGAATGCCGGGGGTGGAGCTTTCAACCAAAGATGTCTGTGCTGGACGCCTTGATGTGGGCAAGCCCGTCAGAAATCAAGGCATATCTCGACCGAACCAAATCATCCTGGTTACAAGCACTCGCGGTTACGTGTGCTTAGGGCAATTTGCGCCCGGCAAGATGATTTTCGTCGCGCGCAACACCACGAACTCCGGAACGAGCACGTCAGAGTGCTTCATGCCGCTGAACGATTTTCTGTCACCCGGGATGAAACCCATGCCGCATTGCCATTTTGAATTCTCGGATTCCAGTTGCCTTGTATCGAATCCCGTCGTGAGCGTGGTGATGCCGACATATAACCACGGCCGATATCTGCGCGAAGCAATCGACGGGGTTGTCAGCCAGCAGACTTCCTTCCCCTTTGAATTGATCATAGGCGATGATTGTTCGACCGATGGAACCAGGGAAATTGCACTCGAGTATCAAAAGCTGCGCCCGGATATAATCAGGGTTTTAACCGCGGACACACGAGTGGGGATGCACGAGAACGACGCCCGGATCTTCTCGGCGGTTCGTGCCCCTTACATGGCGTTTTGTGAAGGAGACGACTACTGGGACAGAACCGACAAGCTGACTAGGCAAGTCGCGATCCTCGAAAGCCATCCGCAAGCCAGCCTGGTATGCAGTAGTTGGAGAATTGTCTCTGACAGCGGAATCGTATTGGATCCCGATGCGCTCGGTCTCGACCGGATCCGGCCGCATTGCCTTGACCTGCACGATGTCCTGAGGGGACACGTGAAAACGGTGACGGTGTGCGCCAGGACCGCGGTCATTCAGAAAGCGCTGCGTGAGTCTCCCTTATGCAAGCTGGGTCGATATCCATTTGGCGACGCTCCTCTCTGGGTTGAGGCCAGCCGCGCCGGAGACTGCATCTGTCTGCCCCATGAATATGCCACCTACCGGCTTTCGCGGGATTCCGTTACGCGGCCCCGGGATCTGATGGGGGTGTACCGATTCATCGCTGCTGCTTCGGAATTTGACCGCGATGTACTCGGCCTCTATGAACTGCGGCAAGGGGACGGACTAGCCGCGAGCGTGCGCATACAGGCGACGAGAAAACGGCTGCGCGCACTAGCTTTCCTGGGCGAAGCGAGCAAGGTCCGCGAAGAAATCACGTGGCTGTTGCGTCTGGGCGCAAAAGTCCGGCTCCGCGATTACCTGCTTTATGCGGCATCGATCGTTTCACAACCCGGAACACTAGGGGAGACATCCCGGCGATGGGCTCTGGTTGCATGGCATTCCGTAGCACACAGGCGCGTACCTACAATGCCGCGCAACGAAAGAGCACAACGTACTTCCCACCTGGCCAAAGAAACCTTGTAATCCACCCTTTATCCAGGTTAGCGGTTTCCGATAACAACCGGGATGCAGTCCGCATGACTAAGGGTAAGTGCGGAAGCACTGGGATTCCGTGAGCTCTCCAAGCCTGCTGTAACAAAGCGGGTGGGGCATAAAGCCTATAGCGATGCCGAGCGCGACAACTTACACAAGTCAAGGACCCAACCAGAATGAAACGGCATGACCGCATCAAAGGGCTGGATGGAATACGCGCACTTGCATTTCTTCTTGTGCTGGGCGGCCATTCCGGATTCAAGTGGATACCAAACGGGTTCGGCGTAACCGTCTTTTTCTTTCTGAGCGGATATTTGATTACGACCTTGGCAAGATTGGAATGGATCCGTACTCAGAACTTCTCCGTATCGCGATTTTATATACGGCGCGCATTCCGGATCCTCCCCCCGCTGTATTGCGCGATTCTGTTGGCCGTGGGAGCTGCCTACTTGGGGATTCTTCAGTCTGAGATTCAGTGGAAAGCGGTCGCCGCCATTCAACTGTTTCTGACGAATTATGCGGAGCAGGTATCGTGGATCACAATCCCCTTGGGCCTGTCTCCGCTCTGGTCACTTGCGGTAGAAGAGCACTTTTACCTGGCCTTCCCATGGATTTACGTGGTGCTCTTAAAGGCTGGGATAAGCCGGATTCGACAAGCCATCCTGTTCGCCTGTGTTTGCGTGATGATTCTGGGGTGGCGCCTCGTTCTCATGGGGCATTACCACGTGTTCTGGAATCGCGTCTATACCGGTACAGATACCCGGCTGGATTCCATTCTGTTTGGTGTAATGATGGCCATCGTGGCTAACCCCCTGATTGACGATTTCCCCCGTCTGCAGAGGAAATGGCTGCGGAGCGCCGCCGCGATCTCAGTCTTGATCCTGCTGGCGTCCATTGCGATGCGAGGCGAAATGTTTCGGCAGACCGCCCGGTATTCGATCCAGGGGCTGGCCCTCGTCCCCGTTTTCTATTATGTCGTTTGTTACTCCGATTCGAATGTTACCAAATGGCTGGAGTCGAGATTTCTAGTCAGGATCGGCGATCTCTCCTACGCGCTCTACGTGTTCCATTACACCGTGATGTTCGCCGTCAACACATGGATCACCACCAACCCATTTGCCACATTTCTCCTGACGTTCGTCGTTTCCAGCGCACTCGCAGAGGCGTCGCGGCGATTCGTGGAAACACCGGCGGCCAACCTCAGAAACAGACTTCTTGCCAGGGCTCGCAGCCGGCCGATCACGCCGGTTATGTCGAGCGCATCATGAGACGCCTGCCCTCGAGTGTGGATTCAGGTCTGCGGAAGCATCCTGCCCGGGATACATTGGGCGGCGCTCGGGCCCTTTAATCCGCAGGATTATCAACCAGCGATGTTCAACACCGAATGAAAGAGGAGATCTGCGCAATGAACGTTCTGATTACCGGCGGAGCCGGATTCGTAGGATCCCACCTCGCGGAACGCTGCCTCCGCGAAGGGTGGTCGGTTTCAATCATCGATGACCTGTCTACCGGCTCGTTTGAGAACATCGCTCACCTGAAGCGTTCTCGGGGATTTGACTATACCATCGATTCGGTACTCAACGTCCCGCTGCTCGCGGAACTAGTGGACCGCTGCGACGTGGTCTTTCACCTGGCAGCTGCCGTTGGAGTGCGCTTGATTATGGAAAGCCCTGTACGCACCATCGACACCAACGTTCACGGCACGGAAGCAGTCCTCCGAGCCGCTGCGAAAAAGCGCAAGCGTGTCGTAATTGCATCCACCTCCGAGGTGTATGGCAAGAGCACCAAGATGCCGTTCTGCGAAGAGGATGATTTGGTGATGGGGCCCACCAGCATCGGACGATGGAGCTATGCGTGCTCCAAGGCACTCGATGAATTTCTCGGACTTGCCTACTTCAACGAGAAGCATGTTCCGGTTACCATCATTCGCCTCTTCAACACGGTGGGTCCGCGCCAGACTAGCCGGTACGGCATGGTGCTTCCCACATTCGTGCACCAGGCTCTTCTCAACGAGCCCATCACGGTTTTCGGAGATGGCACGCAGCGCCGATGCTTCGGATACGTGTTGGATGTGGTTGAAGCCTTGGTACGTATCGCCAACACCGATCGGGCGGTCGGGGAAATCATCAACATAGGAAACGACCAGGAGGTCAGCATCTCCGGTCTGGCCGCGACCATTCGAAAACAGCTCGGTTCAAGGTCGGAGATCGTGAACAGGAGCTATGAAGAGGCCTACGGTCCGGGCTTTGAAGATATGCACCGTCGGATTCCGTCGGTAGCTAAGCTGGAGCGCCTGGTGGGGTTCCGTCCGCGCACCCAGCTTTCAGCAATCATCGAAGCTGTCGCCTCCGACATGGTCCGGACACAAATCGTGCCGGCCCCAAGGTCGCTCGATATGCCGCTTCCGGTGCCCGTGTTGCAGCAGGTTTAAGTATGCGCAGCGCCCTTGATCTGCTCATCCCCATCGCGACCGCAGCCTCTATCAGCGGAGGACTCTGCTATGGTCTTGCCCGGTGGAGCACGCGTTTGCGTCTTGTGGCGCAACCCAGGCCCGACCGCTGGCACAAAACTCCGACACCCAACACAGCCGGTCTTGGCGTTCTGATCGCCTGTGCGTGTTCCTACCTGCTCTTTTCGGAAAATGGATTCGGCGCGATAGCTTCCGGTGCTGCGTTTATTTCGGTCGTCGGATTCATCGACGACCGATTGCAATTGCGGCCGATCGTCAAGCTGGCCGGCCAATTGGCGGCGGCTCTGTTGCTCATTGCCAGTGGGGCGGTTCTTTATCTCACTCCCTGGACATGGATGAATGTAATCATTACCGTCTTTTGGCTGGTCGCGATCACTAATGCCTTCAACCTGATCGACAACATGGATGGCCTTTGCGGGGGCGTCGCGACGGTTATTGCCCTATCCGGCGCCGGCTTGGCCATAATTCAAGGCGATCCCGGCCGTGCCCTCATGCTGGGCATCGTTGGCGGCGCCTGTCTTGGATTCCTGGTCTTCAACCATAATCCGGCACGCATTTTTCTGGGCGACTGCGGAAGTCTCTTTGTGGGTTTCAGCCTGGCATCGCTGGCGGTCTCGCGCCCTGATGCTGTTACCGGGCACTCCGTGATCGACAGCATCTACGCCATTCCGGCATTTCTGTATCCGATCTTTGATATGACCCTTGTGTCGGTATTGCGGAGACGCGCAGGCAAGCCCATATCGGTTGGCGGCCGGGATCACAGTTCTCATCGCCTGGTTTCGATGGGCCTGACCGAACGACGCGCGGTGTGGGTGTTGTGGTTGTGCGCAGCGTTGTGCGCATCATGTGCGCTATTAACATACGGCAATTCCCTCTGGTTCTTCGCAACAACCGGCGTCCTGTTGCTTGGCCTGACTGTGTTTGGGTTTTCTCTCGCCTCTCTTCCCAGCTTCAGCGCTTCGGTTTCCGGGCCTATGCAGCACGGGCGCTCCACCGCACCCTGATGAGTTGGTACCAGGAAATGCGGCACTGGCCGGTACCCCGCCTGCCATCCGTTCAGTTCGATATGAAGAACTTTTAGCACCGGACTTATCTGTACACGTTGCCCCGTAGATAACCCGTCAACACCCGGAGATGCGCAATGACAACAACGGCTGTGAACACATTCGAAGAATTATCAAACAAGATCCAGGATAGATCGGCATCCGCCGGAGTAATCGGTCTTGGATATGTCGGGCTTCCGCTCGCGATGGAGTTTGCAAACGAGGGCTTCTCGGTCACCGGGATCGATCTTGATACAAGCAAAATCGACAGGCTTTCAAAAGGCCAATCCTATATCCAGGATGTCGACTCACAGACCGTGAAGCGGAATCTTGCGGCCGGAAGATTCCAGGCGACAACTGACTTTTCCGTCCTGGCTGGTCTCGACACCGTGAACATTGCGGTCCCTACCCCGCTCCGGCAAACCAAGGACCCGGATATGAGCTTCGTGATCAGCGCCGCCGAGCAGGTGGCCAAGTACATCCACCCCGGGATGCTGGTCATATTGGAGTCCACCACTTATCCGGGTACTACGGAGGAAATTCTCCTTCCCATGTTGGAAGCGAGCGGGCTCAAGGTCGGCAGCGATATCTTTCTCTGCTTTTCGCCGGAACGCGTCGATCCCGGGAATCCGGCGTTCAACACACGCAACATACCCAAAGTGGTCGGAGGAATTACCCCCGATTGCACCACGTTGGGCGCGCAGTTTTACTCGAGCGCCCTCGAGCACGTGGTACCGGTAAGCAACTCATCGGTGGCGGAGATGGTCAAGCTCCTCGAGAACACGTTCCGGATGATCAACATCGGCCTCGCCAATGAGATTGCCATGATGTGCGACCGAATGGGCGTCAACGTGTGGGAAGTGATCGATGCAGCCTCCACAAAACCGTTCGGCTTCATGCCGTTCTATCCCGGGCCAGGTCTGGGTGGCCATTGTATTCCCATCGATCCTTTCTATCTCTCCTGGAAGAGCAAGCAGGCCGGGGCCGAAGCACGATTCATAGAGCTGGCGGGCACTATTAATGGGCAAATGCCACGGTATGTCGTGGACAAGATCCAGCAGGCGCTCAATCGAGAAGCAAAACCCTTGCACGGTTCCCATGTCCACATCGCAGGTGTAGCGTACAAGCGCGACATAGATGACCTTCGCGAATCTCCCGCGCTGGACATCATCCTTATGCTCGAACGAAGAGGAGCTCGCGTGAGCTACTCGGATCCCCATGTGCCGGTGCTGCGCCTCAACGCGCACAGCCTCTCATCCACTGATCTGAACCAGCAGGCTGCCGAGGCTGACTGCGTCGCGATCATCACTGATCACACCGCGTTCGATTATGTCTCCTTGGTTGATCATGCGGCATTGATTTTCGATACAAGGAACGCTCTCAAAGGCATTCGCTCCCCGAAAATCATCCGCCTCTGACCTGCTCACATTCCCCATCGCAACATATTTACCCGCGGCTCACTGCTGGGCCGGCAGATCTCGTTGTGCAGAAACGGCGCCCCAGGCGCCCTCCAGACCCTAAGGACCGGACCATATGAAACGAGCATTGATCACTGGATGTACGGGGCAGGACGGGTCTTACCTGACCGAGTTCCTTCTTTCTCTCGGGTATGAGGTACATGGCCTGAAGCGCCGCTCCTCCAGCCTGAACACGGAAAGGATTGACCACATTTACGAGGACTCCCACGATGTGGGTGCGCGGTTCTTTTTGCACTACGCGGATCTCACGGATGGAAGCTCTCTGGCATCCATACTCCACGATGTGACCCCGGATGAAATCTATAATCTTGGAGCGCAGAGCCATGTGAAAGTCAGCTTCGAAGTGCCGGAGTTCACCGCGGACGCCGTAGCATGCGGGACCCTTCGCTTGCTCGAAGCGATACGTCACAGCGGTGCAAATTGCCGTTTCTACCAGGCATCCTCCAGCGAGATGTTCGGCAGCGCGCCGCCACCTCAAAATGAAGAAACGTTGTTCCATCCCCGCAGCCCGTATGCGTGCGCAAAGGTGTTCGCCCACAACATCACGGTGAATTACCGCGAGAGCTACGGTCTGCACGCCTCAGGCGGAATATTGTTCAACCACGAATCTCCCCGGCGCGGAGAAACCTTTGTCACCCGCAAGATTACCCGGGCGGTCGCCCGGATCAAGTATGGTCTGCAGAAGACTCTGTACCTGGGAAACCTCGATGCCAGGCGCGATTGGGGTTATGCCCCGGACTATGTTCGGGCGATGTGGCTTATGCTTCAACAGGACACCCCCGATGATTTCGTCATCGGGACCGGCGAATCGCACACCGTACGCGAATTCGTGCAGCGCGCCTTCGAGACGGCGGACCTGGATTGGCAAGAGTATGTTGTCGTGGATCCTCGCTATTTCAGGCCTGCCGAAGTGGATCACTTGCGGGCAGATCCAAGCAAGGCGCAGAACATCCTCCACTGGGAGCCGATGGTGGGATTCGACGAGTTGGTACGGATCATGGTTACCTCCGACATAGATGACTTGGAAATCCGGCTAAGGGGAGGAGAAGAAGCTTTGCAACTGGTTGGCGCAGGAGAAGGGAGGTTCGCGTGATTACGCTTGCTGATAAACGGATAGTGGTTACCGGAGGCGCGGGCTTTCTTGGGAAGCACCTGGTCAAGCGGTTGAACATGGACGGATGCCGGCACGTGTTTGTGCCTCAGTATCCCGAATATGATTTCACCCTTCATTCCGACGTCGAGCGAATGTTCATGGCGCACCGACCCCAGGTATTAATCCACCTGGCGGCGGTCGTGGGCGGAATCGGCGCAAATCGCCATAACCCCGGACGCTTCTTCTATGACAACGCCATGATGGGCATCCAACTCATCGATGCGGCACGCCGGTACAACGTCGCCAAGGTCGTCGTGCTCGGGACCATCTGTGCCTATCCGAAATTCACACCGGTGCCCTTCTCCGAAGACAACCTCTGGAACGGTTATCCAGAAGAGACAAACGCCCCTTATGGTCTGGCCAAAAAGATGCTTCTCGTCCAATGCCAGGCCTATCGGGAGCAGTACGGCACCAATGCCATCTACCTGCTGCCCGTAAATCTGTACGGTCCAGGGGACAATTTTGACCTGGAGACATCGCATGTGATTCCAGCCATGGTCCGCAAGTGTGTGGAGGCCGTAGACGCCAACAAAAAGGAGATCGAACTGTGGGGAGACGGATCTCCCACACGCGAATTCCTGTACGTGGAAGATGCGGCCGAGGGGATTGCCCTTGCAACCGAGCGCTACGATAAGCCCGCACCCGTCAATCTCGGCAGCGGAATGGAAATATCCATTCTGGACCTTGCAACCACGGTGGCGGAGATGAGCGGTTTCAAGGGTCGAATTGTATGGAACACTGACCAACCCAATGGGCAGCCCCGGCGATCGCTCGACACCGCGCGCGCAGAAACAGAATTCGGCTTTCGCGCCAGGACTCCCTTCGAGACCGGTCTCCGCAAGACCATCGACTGGTACCTCGAGACCAGAATTCGGCAGGGCGATTTGGTTCGAGCGCAAAGATAACAATGCACGCCATAGCCCAATTGCAGCCGAAAAAGCCGCAGAAAACCACCGAGCCCAATTTCCTTAGTTCCCGGGTAATTGTAGCGGCTATGACCCAACTCGGCGGGCTGCAGGTCATTCTTGCCCTTACCGGTTTTGTGCGCAACAAGGTCGCGGCCATCTACCTCAAAACGGCCGGAATTGGTGAATGGTCACAGATCCTGGGCGTCGCAACCACCGTCTTCCTAATTGTCCAATTCGGCATGATCGTCGGTCTGAGCCGAAACACCGCCGCTGCCAAGGATCAAAAGGATCGGCAACGCCAATTGTCTGTCGCAAACACCCTGACAACGGTCATTGCCATTGCAACGATTCTGGTAGCGCTTGCTTTGTCCCGAGTTTCATCTCCCACCCGTCTTCTCAGCGGTCTGGGCATTTCAACGGGTCAAGGACTGCTGATGCTGCTATTCATAGCGGCGCTGGCTCCCATCGAAGGTTTCCGCAATAACTACCTTAGCTTCCTTCAAGGGACGCTTGATATCCGCGGCATCGCGACCAAGCGCGCAATTGCTGTGATCCTTGCGACTCTGGCGGCCATACCACTTGTGAGCAGGTTCGGAATCATGGGAGCATGCCTGCAGTTCGCGCTGGCGTCCGTATTGCTGGCAGCGCTCCTTGGACATCGCTGCCATCAGCTCGGATACCGGCCGCTCCAATTCCAATGGGAGAGATCTTCGGCTGTAGGTCTCGCCACGCTCGGAGGCGCTTCACTTCTGGTGAGTTTCGCGTACGGGCTGGCGGATGTTTTGATTAGATCGCAGATGATTCGGTTCGTCGGACTTTCAGAAACAGGAATCTACCAGGCGGCATTTCTGCTTTCATCCCAGGTTACGCAGATCGCACTCGGCAGCATCGGTGTATTCTCGCTTGCCAGCATCAGCAGGTCGACAATACCCGAAGTCATTTCTCATCAGCTCCACGCCATGTATCGAGTCATTCTACCCATTTCCGCAGTTGGCCTCGGATTGCTCGGCCTGCTGGAACGGCCTGCTGTTCAATTGCTGTTTTCGTCGCAATTCAATTCGAGCACCATTTTTCTACCTCTCCTGCTTGTCGGAAATGCTATGCAGGCAGCGTGCTGGGTGGCCGGCGCGCCGCTTCTCGGATGCGGCCGAGTCCGCACCTGGCTCGCGTTGCAGATTGTGGGTGCCTCAATTCGCTATTTGCTTGTAACAACTCTACTGCCTGTCATTGGGACACAGGCTATCCCGCTTGCGTTTCTTCTAGGCCAGTTATTCGATCTGATTGCATCGATTATCGTGTGTTCGCGATACATGCAGATCTCAACTTCACGCGCAGACTTGGCCAAAATCGCATTCAGTTCAGGGCTGCCAGGAGCGCTCGCCTTGATCGGGCTCCATCCCACCCCCGCGGCTTTCGGCGCGGGAGCGATCGTCCTGATCGTGGGCGCTGTGATCTTAATGCCGTTTCCCCTGTCGCGATTTGCCCTGGTGGCGAGGGGAGCCGCCATTAGCCGTTACTTGCCTTTCAAAACCAAAACACTGTAAGCCTCTACCTCGATTGAATGAGCGATCGGGATTGATCGGGGTACGCCAACTTGTCTAAGTTCGACATCACTAGCCAGGACCGGGAAATCGTGCCTCCACTCGTATCCGTAATCATTCCGACCTTCAATTCCGGCCGGTATCTGGCAGATGCCGTCAGGAGCGTCTTTGCCCAGACATACCCAGCCGTGGAGTGCGTCGTAATTGACGATGGATCCACTGATGAAACGGGCGATATCCTCAACGAACTTCTGCGGTTACATCCCTGTCTGAAAATGGCCAGGAAGGCCAACGGGGGACTCTCGTCGGCACGGAACATGGGGCTGGGACTCTGCTCTGGAGACCTCGTGTCGTTTCTCGATGCCGATGATGTGCTCCTTCCTGACAAGATCGTACGGCAAGTTGCGTTTCTCAACGCGCACCCGGATATTGGTTTCGTATACGGAGATTACCTGCTCGTAACTGAAACCCTGCAGCCTTTCGCATTTTTCACAGCTGAGATGCCGCGAGGACTTGATCCGCTTGACGCGCTTTGTTACCGGAACTGGTTCAATTCGCTGGTCGCGCTTGTTCGGCGAACAGTGATCGACCAAGTCGGACACTTTGACGAGGAACTCGCCGTTGCCGAAGATTGGGATTATTGGATCCGCTGCGCGAACGTCGCCCGTATCTCCTATCTCGCCGGGCCCGTCGCGCTTTATAGACAACATCAAAGCCAAATACACCGAGACTATTCTCGTATGAGGCTCGCCTGCATCCAGGTGGCAAAAAAGAATTTTTGTGAGAATCGCAAAAGGCTGAGAACGGCGATGGCGGCTATTGAATTGACCCATGCGAAACACCTATGGAGGCAAGGCGAACGAGTGTCCAGCGTTCATGCCCTACTCAATTATGCTGTCAGGGGACGTTTTGGACTCCAAATAGGTTCTATTTTAAGACAACTTCAGGCCATCGCTCAGACTCAACTGAAACCGCTTCCCACTAACCCACTTAGAACCAGCGCCCCTTGAAACAGATTAGGACCGCGGCGCCCAGAAACCATGCGATCATCGCAGAGTCAACCACAAGCATTGGCCCAGCAGCACAGGACCGGCTCCCATCGTACCGTGAGCAACCGGCCCTGGCACCGCTCTCGCGCACTATTTGGCGCAGCCCATCGTGACCAGGCCGGCCGGAAAATCATTCACCCCACAAAGCCACTGAGGAAAGAGAGGATCGGCAACTGTGGCGCTACTTGGATTTTGATATCCGTACCCCTTTGCCGTTGTATTTGTCGGTGTAAAGTTCGCGATTACTGTTCCCATGCACGCCGTGACGTTCGCATGCCCGGAACAGAATGGGGCACCCGGAATGGCCGGACTCGCGAACTTGGGATCGACTCCGAGGATGTTGGAGGAATCGAACGAGAACCCCGGACTAACTAGTTCCAATGCGTTCGTTTTCCAGGGCGAGTACGCCCAGCCCTGAGAGACGCTGTTGGTGGTCGTTGGACTATCAATAATGAAGAATCCATAGACCTGACTATTTCCGCCGCCCGTCGCCAGGTTCGTTACTCCAAGATCCTGTATTGAATGACTATTATTCACCTCTCCGAAGATCAACTCGCCATGTCCGAATCCGGATAACGTGAGGTCATGATTGTTGCCCCACATGGTGTTGTGCCGCGAGTAGACCGTCGCCCAAGGCCCTTTGCCGGCGTTGTTGTGGTCCACTTGCAGCCCCGCACCACCGTTGCCGATCAAGATATTGTTTTCCACGACCATCTGCGCAGCATATTGCTTCGGCAACGCCTGGTTACTCGCATCCACTTCATCCAGCATCATGCCCTCGCCATCGGTCGCCGGACCACCTGCGCAATAGTCAGGGTCGAAGTTATTCCACGCGAAGTTGCCAGCTAAGTATATGTGCGTTCCCGGAAGCGAATCCGATGCAATCGGAGCGTAAACACTGATTCCGGTATAGCACTGCGATGAGCCCTGAGTGCTGTTGTACGCTATACTCCCGACGATCGCCAGATAGTCGACCCCTATCATTTCCCCTGGGTGGTTTGCAGTCGAGAACCCTCCCGATTGACAGCCGTTTGCCACATCATTAGCGAGGATGACGTGGTGCACCTCGACTGGATTGTTCCAGTTGGGAGCCACTATGAAGCAAGCCGGTTCGCCACCGCCCTTCGTTGTCGTTACCTCCCATCCCTGCACGCCCCAGTAGCTTCGATCCACCCATATACCGGAAGACATGGAGCTTGTGCTGATTTTGCATGTATCAAAAGTTGCGCATTTCAGCCACGCTACATTGCCCGCGGATGGGCAGGATACCGTGCCCCAGTTCCCAACCGTGAAGTTCTGTGCATCATACGAGCCCGAACTTGCAAGGATCAGGTCCCCACAATTCAGCGGGTGGTTGGGCGTCAGCCAGGGACTGCTCGCTGATCGGCCGTCGTTGCGATCGTTTCCCCCGGCCCCTGCCGGAGCGATGTAATACTTCGCAGCGATAACCAGGCTCGCCAATGCGAATTTCGTGTTGTCCTGCTGGCTGGTAGCTTTCACCGTCACCGTCGCAGGGGTGGGAACCGATGAAGGAGCAGTGTACAGACCGGTTGATGACAAAGTTCCGCATGAGCTCCCGCTGCAACCCGTTCCACTCAGCGACCAGGTGACGACGGTATTCGAAGTTCCGGAAACAGTCGCGGCAAACTGTTGAGTCAAACCGGAGTTCACCGTGACATTGGCTGGGCTCAGGGTAAGGGCAATGCTGGATGAGCTGGCGTTGATTTGCAGTTGCACTAACTTCGAAACCCCGTTATAAGTGCCCGTGATCGTCACCGTACCCATTGCTCCGGATGACACGGAGGCAGTAAACGCTGCGCTGGAACTGCTTGCCGGCACCGCAACCGACGCGGGAACCTTCACCCCCGCATTGTTGCTCGACGTTTGCACCATTAAGCCACCAGCCGGCGCCGGTCCGGTCAAGTTTGCCTGGCAGGATGCTGTTCCTGGCGCACTGACCGACGAAGAACCGCAGGTAACAGAACTCACCGCAACCGGCGCGGTGCTGCTGCCGACGGTAAATTGCACGGTCTTTGATAGGCCATTGAATGCGCCCGTGAGCGTTACCATACCCGTGGCTCCAGATGAGACCGTGGATGAAAACCCGGCGCTCGAACTACCTGCCGGCACCACCACCCAGGTGGGAACAGTCACGCCCGCATTGTTACTGGACATTTGCACCCCTGAGCCGCCAGCCGGTGCCGGTCCGGTCAGGTTCACCTGGCAGGATTCTGTTCCCGGCGCAGTGACCGACGAAGAACCGCAGGTGACAGAACTCAATGCGCTCGGGGTCGCGGTGCTCCCGACATTGAATTGCACCGTCTTCGAGATCCCATTGAATGCGCCCGTGAGGAGTACCGTCCCCGCTGTGCCGGACGCCACACTTGCAGAAAACCCGGCATTGGAACTGCCCCCCGGCACCACTACCCAGGTGGGAACGGTCACGCCCGTATTGTTGCTCGTCATATGAACTCCGGACCCTCCAGCAGGCGCCAGCCCGGTCATGTTCACGTTGCAGGTTGCTGCCCCCGGCGCCGACACCGATGAAGAAGCACAGGTTACGGAGCCCAGCAAGACAGCGGTTTGCGCAGTACAACCTACGCACGAAGCGCCCAGCACAAAGAGAACAACGAAGAATATGGGGATGGCGATTCGCAAGGAATTGTCAGATAAGTGGGCGTTCGCTCGCCCGGTGTGAATATCTGGTGTTCGCCAATTGTCGAATCGATATGGATATATGTGTTTGGCAGGAGCGGGCAAGAAAAATTTAATTTCGCTTGCTTTTTTAATCAAAGTAACTTCCTTTCGGTACGAGATTTTCGTATACCTCAAATATCTAAGCGGAGGTAATCGTGAGTTGTGGTCCCAGAGTAATCACCACCCTTTCGATTGCGCAAGAGTCACGGATTACATTTCGTGGTCAGAAAATTTACTCTCATTCTGTGTTATCGTTGGTCAAAATTCGTGTGCACAAATCGTACGCTCGATCTCGAAGTGGACGGAGACATCCGATCTTAGAGACGAGCATCTGCTTATGCTCGCTCTCATGGGTATCCGGAATGTAATCGATGTTCAGGCGATGCGAGCATCTTGCCGGCCATGCGCGACTTGCGCGAACCGGGCAGGAGATCGCACTCCGCGAAATCAACAGAACGTGAACAGGGTCGCAGATTTAGTAATCAAATAGACCCTTAAGAGCAATATGGTTATGGCGAGGCGAGTGAAGGTTGGAGATTGGGTCGAAGTGCGACCGGAACCTGAAATCCTGCGCACGCTCGATGAAAACGGACAGCTCGACGGCATGCCATTCATGCCGGAGATGCTGCCCTTCTGCGGGCTGAGATTTCAGGTCCTGAAGCGCGCGCACAAAACCTGCGACGGCATCGCGCGCCAGTCGCGTCGTTTGGAACGCGCTGTTCATCTCAATATCCGTTGTTCCGGCGAAGCACACGGCGGATGCCAGGCTGGTTGTTTATTGTTCTGGAAAGAAGACTGGCTTCGGCGAGTGGAAAGTGGCGCCCTTACCGCACCGATTGCTCCTGAAGCTGTCCCTGCCCAATCTCAACCAGCGTTCGGGCGGAAGGAACTCTTCGCGGCCACACTTCGCCGGCAGGGTGAATCGTTTCGCTACGTTTGCCAGGTTACTCAAATACGACCTGCCAGCACGCTGCTTCCCTGGTGGGACCTGCGGCAGTATTTTGAGGACGTCCTATCAGGGAATGTCGGTATGTGGAGCATGATTTGCGGCTGCGCAAGCGGTGTCTGCATCGCGGCGAGTCGGGCAGTCACAGGGTTTGAGCGCCCCGTTCGCTGGATATTCGATCGGTTTCACTCTCTCTGGAATGGACATCCCTTTCCGTACAGGATGGGGAAGATCCCCAGAGGGCAACGCACACCTGTCTCGACCCTGGGACTGCAGTGTGGAGAAATGGTGCGCGTGCGTTCCCTGCCCGAGATCGAGCAAACGCTGGATACCGCCGGCAAAAATCGGGGACTGTATTTTGATCCGGAGATGGTACCCTACGCAAACGGCAAATTCCGCGTACTGAAGCGGGTGAATAGGATTATCAACGAAAAAACCGGCCGGATGCTCGAATTCAAGACTCCGGGCATTCTGCTGGACTCGGTGGCTTGCCAGGGGCGCTATAGCACTTGCCGCATGTTCTGCCCCAAGAACTCGTATGCCATCTGGCACGAGGCCTGGCTTGACCGTGAGCATTCGAATGAAGATCCGCCAGAATGACCAGCGCTTAAGATCTTCGCGTCTATTTCGACAACTGCGAGCCAGCCCGCCAGAGCCTGGTCCGGCTCGGTCCCCTGATATGTATATTGCTGTAAAAATATATTGTGATGACTATCTCTGGAATCGCGCAACCGCTGAATACCCGCAGGAACGATCACGAGGAGCGAATCCTCACAGCAGCCTCCGAAATATTCCTGGAAAAGGGCTACGAAGAAACCAGCACTGCTGATATAGCGCGACGCGCGAAGGTTTCCAAGCGGGAACTGTACGCAAACTTTCGCGACAAGCGGGACATTCTGGCCGCGGTAATCACCGAATTGCAGGCCGGGATCCAGTCCCAGGCCAACATCAGTTGGTCTTCCTCGGCGGATGATCTGAAGAAAGTCCTTACCGAGGCTGGCACGAAAATCCTGGAGTTCATCAACTCGGAAAAATTCGGGAAGCTCTTCCGCATCGTAGCCGCAGAAAGCTTTCGGGATCCAGAGACAGCGCAGAAGTTCTACCTGCTGGGCCCAGGAGCGGGCCGCGATCATACGGCGGCTTTCATCCGCCGTCAGATGCATGCCGGTCACCTGCGCAAAGCCGATCCCTTGCGGGCGGCAGACGACTTTCTCGATCTTGTTATCAGTTCGCGCCATCTGACGGCCGTGGTGCTAGGTCAGCATATTCCCAGTGAGCAGCCGCGCGCCCGCGTGAAACATGCGGTTGAAATGTTTCTTCGCTTTTACAGTACACGCGAGGGGGATGTGCCATCGGGCAATGAAGGTCGCCCAAATAGAAAGTCCGTCGACAAAGCCAGGAATGGCGCCATCCGGTCCGGACGCTGATTCCGAAAGATCTCGCCCGCACTGCGCATGCATGGGAAGATTCCGGGCCAGAGGCGCCGTTCGTGACAATGGACTTGCCTCCGTCAACTGTATTCTGGGATTCTGTGGACCACGCTCTTTTCGGGTCCATCATGTGGATTGACCGGCAAGACCTTCTTTATGCAATCCGTTCGTCGCGAGGGGCGCCGCTGCTTTCCATCAGCGCCGTCGTGGCCTTGTCGCTCGGCATAGGCCTCAACGCGGGCGTCTTCACTCTGCTGAACGCGCTATTCCTGAATCCGCCGACGCAGAAAGACCCCGCTGCTTTCGTCCAGATCTATCCCCGATACGAAGGCTGGTTCACCGGAGCCGCACAGTACTCTTCGTTCACCACCGAAGACTATGACGCCGTTCGCGCCAAGGCGACCACCGTCGAGGAAGCCGCGGCCTGGCAACAGAATGGGGCAATTCTCGAGCAAGGACACAGGGGCATCCCGGTTTTCCTGGTCACCTGCAACTACTTCCACGTATTCGGAATCGATCGCCCCCTGCTGGGCAGATTCCTGACTCCACAGGAATGCAAACGCGGCACTGCCGCCCCAGTCGTCATATTGAGCGAGCCCTTCTGGAAGACCAGGTTCGACTCTAATCCGCGCATTGTGGGCCAGACCATCCACCTCAATGCCTTGCCGTTTACCGTAATCGGCATTGCGCCGTCAGACGCCTCCAATTTCCGGCCCGCCGGAGTTTATGCTCCTTACACGGCCGAGCCGCTGTTCAACCGCGGCGACAGCCGGCTGGGGAATCCCGATGCGCCGTGGCTCCAAATCGCAGCCCGGTTGCGCCCACCCTACTCACGCCCCGATTCCGAAGCAGAACTGACAGCCATCCTTCGCCAGCAGGACCGCGCCTACATGGAGCGCAAGGTCACCGCATTCAATCGCAAGACTTCGGTGGTCCTGACTAATGGATCCTTCATCCAGACTCCTGCGTTCCATGATGCGGTTGCCGGGATGATGGCGTTGATTCTGGGACCCCTCTCCCTGGTGTTGCTGCTGGCGTGCTGCAATGTGACGATGCTGTTTCTCTCCCGCGCTGTGGTGCGGCGTGGTGAGATCGCGATACGGCTGGCTCTTGGTGTGGGACGCGCACGGCTCCTCCGCATGTTGCTACTGGAAAGCTTTCTTACCGCGCTGATCGCCGGATTACTGAGTATCGCGATGGCCTACCGCGTGCCCCAGTTGATCATGAACGCGATAAATCGGGACCTGGCCGGCCTGGTACCCCAGATGCACCCCAATTGGCGCGTCTTCAGCTACCTCGCCGCTTTGGTCGTAGTCGCCACAATGGCTTCTTCCCTCGCGCCCCTGCATGCCGCGTGGAAGCTGGATCTGGTTACTGCCCTCAAGGGACGCGCGGCTGCGGCTACCATGCGCTCGCGGATCCATGGCGGACTGATTGTCGCGCAGATCGCCATGAGTTTTGTTTTGCTCACGGCCGCTGTCCTCTTTGCCCGCATGCCCGGCATGGTCACCGCCATGGACCCCGGTTTCGAAACCCGAAACACGCTCTCCGTCCCGCTGGATATAGATCGGTCTCCTCAAAATCGAACCGCGGCGCTGAGTTTCTGTCGCGCCGTGGAAGCGCGCCTCCGGGCTATTCCCGGCGTCCAGTCGCTGGCCTATGAAAGTCTGGAGCCATTCCGCCAGACGCCACCGGCCGAGATTCGCCTCCCGCAACAGCAGAAAGGACAACCCGCGGTCATCGATAATGTTTCCGCCGGCTTCTTCTCCACTTTCGGCATCAGGTTGATGGCAGGGCGATCCTTTGTTCCTTCCGATTCAACTGCGGCCAATGCCGGTTCGGTCGCGGTCGTCTCACAGGCCTTTGTCAAACAGTTCTGGCCCGGCGAAGACCCCATCGGCAAGATCATCATTACTCCCGACGACAAGCATTATGCGGTGGTCGGAGTCGCCGCCGACACCCGTTCCGAACGCTTTGGGATTCTGGATGGCCCGCGTGTCTACACGTTGCGCGATCCGTCCGCTCTCGATGGGCGACTCTATGTGCGCTTTACAGGGAGCGCCGGCACCATGGAGGCAGCCGTCTTTGACGAGGTGAAGAGTCTCGACAGAACTCAGGTGCTGAGGCCGCAGACCATTTGGGAGTCGCTGGAGTCGGAGGCCGAAAACATCCGTTCCCTGTCGCGTATCGTGGTCGTCATGGCGTCAATCGCCGTGCTGCTGGCAGTCACGGGCGTTTACGGCATATTGTCGTTCGCCATCAACCAGCGAACGCGGGAATTCGGTATCCGCATGGTTCTGGGCGCGAATCGCGTCACAATCTTCCGCTCCATTCTGCTGCGCGGCAGCCGGCAAATCGCGCTCGGATTGGCATGCGGCCTTTTACTCGCCGAACCGGGCATGTGGGCATTAGCTGGTTTCATTAAGAAATCGCCCTTTCCGCTCCGGAGCTTCGACCTCCCTGTCTACGGCATCGCCGCCGTTTTGCTCGTCGCCGTGTCGCTTGCAGCCATGCACGTGCCCGCCCTTCGCGCCACACAAGTGGATCCCATCAAGGCACTGCGAACGGAATAGCCCTGGCGGTATCTTTCAATCCGAGGGGATCATCCGCCAAATCGGCTTGGCGAACAACCCAGTGGCACGATATGGTGGAGTCCCAGAAGTTACGGAGTCATTGTCGACGAAGACGCGCTACCAGGTCTGCGACTCTATGTTCCTTCTTCGTAAGCCATCCAGATCCGAGATCGTCAGACAGGGAGACTCTGATGGAAATCAGCCGACGCGGATTTCATCGTCTTGCAGCGCTGTGGAGTGGAGGCGTTCTGTTTCAAGGGCAGTCGGGCCTTCTTTTGAGCGAGACCAGCGGACCTCCTTTGCAGCCATTGGCGGCGCAGGTCAAACGTCTCCTCGTTGCCCTGCAATCGATAGGTTCGCCCCTTCCCGCGCCAGACGTGAACTCGCTGGAAGACGCCTTTCGATCGAACGATGCGGAAGGTGTTGCGGCGATTCAGCGCGTCCTGGAACCTCATCTGTTGTTTGAGACTCGTATCAACCCTGAAGGACGAGTCAGCGTTAGCCGCGGGCGCGCGAATGCCGAACTGATCGAGCACGGATGGCGCCGTTTCCTCGTAAAAGTCAACAACGAGGCTGGAATCACATCGCCATTCAAAGTGCGCAGCGAACAGGCAGAGCCCATGGGGCGTCCATCGAGCCTGGCCATTACCGGCGTGCACGATTTTACCAACGGAGCAGTCGACAGAGTCCTGGCTGAAGACCGCTGGCTGGCGCTGGACAACTGGACAAAGCCCCCGCTTCAGGCCGCGCTCTCCGGACTGGAAATCGAATACCGGATACTGTTGCTCTATAGCAGAGACCATGGCAGGCGCGAAGCGTCGCTGGAAGCACGGCTCGGGGATGAAGAACAGGATTTGGGCTTCCGCAGCACCATACCGATTCTCTTCGAATGCCTCCCCTCACAAACGGTCACATTGAAAATCTGTGACGAGAACGGCGCGCCGACTACTGCCGCCCTGCTGATCACGGACAACCTGAACCGGGTCTACCCAGCCCAGAACAAGCGGCTTCCGCCGGATCTCTGGTTTGAGCGCCACATCTACCGCAGCAATGGCGAGAGCATCACCTTGCCGGCGGGAGAATATACGCTGGAGTACTCACGGGGCCCTGAGTACCTGCGAAAGGCTCTTCCGCTTTCCATCTCCACCGGAAGTGCGCCACCGGTCGAAGTGAAACTGGAGCGGTGGATCACTCCCCGGCAGTTCGGCTACTACTCAGGCGATACCCATATCCATGCCGCCGGGTGTTCCCACTATGAAAGCCCATCGGAAGGAGTTACTCCGGAAGTCATGTATCGCCAGGTCAAAGGCGAAGCATTGGACGTAGGAGATGTCTTGACGTGGGGTCCTGGCTACAACTACCAGAAGCAATTCTTCACCGGGCATGTGCAACCAGGCCCATCCACCGCGGGGAGCGCAACCCTCCGCTATGACGTGGAGGTCTCCGGATTCCCTTCCAGTCACTGCGGGCACCTGGTCCTGCTCGGGCTTAAGGAGCAGGACTTTCCCGGAGCCGCTTCTCTCGACCAGTGGCCGGGTTGGAACGTCCCGATCCTCAACTGGGCCAAACGCCAGGGTGCGATCGCAGGCTATGCGCACTCCGGGCATGGCTTGAACGTGGCCAGCACAGATTTACCCAACTACCTCATTCCACCTTTCGACAGCAGTGGAGCGAACGAGTTCATCGCCGATGTCACGCAGGAACGCCTGGTGGATTTCATCTCCGGCTGCGACACCCGCCCATTTGCAGAGCTCAACATCTGGTATCACACGCTGAACTGTGGTTTTCGCACCGCGTTCGTGGGAGAGACCGATTTTCCGTGTCTGACGGACGAACGCGTGGGTGGTGGTCGTACCTACATTCAGCTTGACGGGCCCCCCGCGGATGATCGCGGATACGAACAGTGGGTTTCCGGAATCGTGGCGGCGAATTCCTACTTCGGCGACGGTCGAAGCCACTTGTTTCGCTTTGCCGTGGATGCCGATTCTACGTCTGCGAACGGCCGGGAGCGGCACATACATTCGCCCAGGAAATTGGGTGTGTCCGCATCCGTTTGCGCGCGCCTCGAGCCGGAAATCAGTGCGGAAACCGAACGGATTCGGAAGACATCTCCGTACGACCGGCCCTTCTGGCACCTGGAACGGGCCCGAGTTGGCAAATCCCGCCGAGTCCCTGTCGAACTTATCGTGAACGGAATCCCGGTCCAGAGTAAGGAAATCGAAGCAGACGGCACGATGCAGGAAGTGCACTTCGAGGTGGAGATTCGGCGAAGCAGTTGGGTTACCTTGCGTATCTTGCCTTCCTCGCATACCAATCCTCTCTTCGTCCTCCTCAACGGGGCCCCAATTCGCGCCTCAAGAAAGAGCGCGCAGTGGTGCCGCACTTGTGTGGATGTTTGCTGGGAACAAAAGTCGAAGCGGATCCGGCCAGCGGAAATGGCCGATGCGGCAGCGGCTTTCGGGCACGCCCGCGGCACTTATGATCGGATCATCCCGGAGTGCGAAGAGAATTCTTAGATTTGGTTTACACTGGCTCACACCTGGAACATCGTGGAAATATGAAACGGCTCTCGCGGCGGCAAATTCTTGAATGGATGAGCGCTGCGATTCCGGGGTTTGCGTTGTCACATCGCGCGAACGGCGCAACTGGGCCCGCGTTGCCACCGAAGCCGTGGTTCACCGATGTTGCCGGGCGCTCCAAGTTCCCTTATCGAACCAACAACGACTTCACGGGAAGAAAGTATTTCCCTCAGCCGATGTGCGGTGGAGTGGCGGTCATCGATTACGACAATGACGGATGGATGGACCTGTTCTTTACGAACGGAGCCAGGCTGCCGGACTTGAAGAAGACATCGCCGGAGTTCATGAACTGCCTTCTGCACAACAACAGGGACGGAACATTCCAGGATGTGACGGACCGGGCAGGGCTGAATGGAAAAGACCTGGGGTTTTGTTTCGGCGTCGCCGCGGCCGATTACGACAATGATGGCCGCCAGGATCTTTTCCTGTGCAATGCCGGCAGGAATGCTCTCTATCACAACAACGGCGACGGCACCTTTACGGACGTAACCGCGGGTTCGGGGCTGGATGTAAAACCTGAGCATCTTTTGAGTGTGGGCGCAGCCTGGTTTGACTACGACAACGACGGGTTGCTCGACCTTCTGGTTACGAACTACACGATTTGGAGCCCTGAAATAGACAAGCGCTGTCAGATGGACGAACGCCGGGATGAATATTGCAGCCCGACGGTGTATAAGAGCGTCGCGGCCCGCCTCTATCGCAATTTGGGCAAGGGAAAATTTCAGGACGTAACCGAGGCCACCGGGATCGGAAAAGCTCTGGGCAAAGGGATGGGGATCGCCATCGCCGACTTCAACGCGGATGGCTGGATGGACATTTTCATCGCCAACGACACCGAGCCCAACTTCCTTTTTATCAACCAGGGAAACGGCAGATTCAAGGAGGTTGGGCTAGAGTACGGGGCCGCATACAATTCCCAGGGCGAGAGCGTGTCCGGCATGGGATGCGATGCCAAGGACTTCGATAATGACGGGTGGGTCGATATCGTCTACAACGATCTTGCCGGCCAGGTCTTCGGCCTGTTGCGAAATGAAGACGGCAAATCGTTCGCAGACCAGACGTGGACCAGCCGCTTGGGGCCCTTGAGCCGGAATCTCTCCGGATGGAGCGTCGGATTCGTCGATTTCAACAATGACGGGTGGAAGGACATTTACTCGGCCAATGGCGACGTCGACAACCTTGCCGCGAATTCCCGCCAGCACGACACGATGTTCCAGAACATCGACGGGAAGACGCTTACGGATGTATCTCAAGAAATGGGTCCCGACTTTGGGGTCGCCGGCTACCAGCGCGGCTCGGTCTTTGTGGACCTGAACAACGACGGGTTCATGGACTTGGTGGTGACCTCCCTGGGCGAACGCCCCAGGATCCTCATGAACAATGCCTTGAACCGGAATCACTGGATCATGTTCAACCTGCGCGGACGTAAGAGCAACCGGGACGGGATCGGCGCCACGATCAAGGTGATTACCGCTTCGGGTCGGACCCTGTTTAACCACGTCACCACCAGCGTGGGGTTCATGTCATCGAGTGACCGTCGAGTGCACTTCGGGCTTGGAATGGACTCGAAGCTCGATTCGGTTGAAATCCGCTGGCCCCGGGGGATTGTTCAGCGCATCGAACGGCCGGCCGTGGATCAGATCATGACCGTAGAGGAGCCGGCGAATTGATTCAGGAGATCGTCCCCAAAGAACACCAAATTGGCATCCTCGTTTCCTATCCGGATAGCGATATCCCGCTTCCCTGCTAAACATTCGTCACTAAGTTGGCGAAAGCAGAACACGATTGGTGGTTCCTTCGATTCCGAGCCGCAAAAATGAATTGACAGTCTTGATCGTATGTTCTACGCTTCGTTGGATTTTGCAAGTACAGATTCGATTGAATGTAAGCGTATTCACAGCGGATTTCTTGCTCAATCCTCTCTGAGGAACCGGATGCGGTACATGAGTTCAAAGCTGAACAAGTCTCCGGAGATTTGCACCCGGAATCTGGTAGACGCCGGCCCCCCAGGCAAACATGTCTAAGCACCACGAAACTACCTCGTTGCCGAACTGAAACGGGGATACCGCTGGCGAAAGACCAGCACCAATTAGAAAACTCTTCCCGCAAGTCTCGGAGTTCGAGTCAGAGGATCCCGTCCCAAAGGGACCTTTCGGGAAGATGATTACCACTTCACAGGAGACGCCAATGCGTAAACGCCAATTCTTTTCGAAATGCCTCTGTACGCTCGCGCTCGCCGGGCTGTTCTTGTTGGCCGTGACGAACCCGACTTTCGCCCAGGATGTCAACGCCTCGCTCAGTGGGACGGTCACAGATCCTTCTGGAGCCGCAGTTCCCAACGCGAAGCTTACCTTGACCAACGAGGCAAACGGATTTCAATCCAGTTTTGTCTCGGACGAGGCGGGCAACTACTCTTTTCGCAACCTGACCCCAGGGAAGTACAGCCTCAACGTTTCAGCGGGCGGATTCAAGACCCAGGATCAGAAAGGAATTGAACTGGCCATCAACCAGCCGGGCCATGTGGATGTGCATCTGCCGGTTGGCCAGACCGGCGAAACCGTTACCGTGACCGCGGATGCATCCCTCATCAACTATGAGAACCAGACTCTGGAAGGCGGCGTGTCGCCGGAAGTACTGCAGAGCTTTCCATTAACGGTGAGTGGGGCTCCGCGGTCCAGTGTAGCCGTGGCCATCATGATGCCGGGAGTTACCACGGCGGGCAGCGGAAATGCTTTCAACGCTCGCATCAACGGCGGCCTGGTGACCGGCGATGAAGCCGTCGTGGATGGCGCAACGGCCATCGAGGGCTTCATGAACCAGAGCGGCATGGTCAGTCTGCAGACGGACTTTGGCATGTCGCCCGACATCACTTCCGAAGTGAAGGTGCTGACCGCGAACTACGACGCCCAGTACGGCGACTCCACTTCCGGCCAGCTCATCATCCAGACCAAGAGCGGCGGCGAGCAGTTCCATGGCGCGGGTTATGAATACCTTCGCAACGACATGTTCAACGCCATTGCCTACGGCGCCAAGGCGGGAGCTCGCAAGCCGCCGGATAAAGAAAACGACTACGGGGCAAACATCGGCGGCCCCATCCTGATTCCCAAGCTCCATGGACCCAATTCCTGGGCCAAGGGATATTTCTACTTCAACTGGGAAGGGTTCAAGGATCACGGCGGCGCCAACCCCGCCACTCTATCCATTGCCTCCATCAAGAACCGGTCGGGCGACTTCAGCGGCGTCACCCAGCAGTTGTGGTATCCGAACGATCCCGCAAAGTATGGAGCGGACGCAGGCAAACCAATCGCATACCAGGGCGTTAAGAACCAGATCGACCCGAAGTATGCCGATCCGATCGCGACCGGGTTTATGAGCCTCCTGCCCCAACCGACCAATGGCAACGAATCGAGCAACTACCTTATTCCAAAAGCCGGCCAGGGCTCTTTGACCAACAGCGAGAACGTGTATTTCTGGCGGGTCGATTTCAATCTGGGCAATAAGGATCACCTCTACTACACCTACTGGTGGCAGTACGCGGGTGTGAACACGCAGAGCGACCTGCCGCTGGCCTTGTCCACGGCCAGCCCCGCCGACCCGGAGAATGCTCCCATTCAACGGCTGAACTGGGAGCACACCTTCTCCGACGTGATGACCAACCACCTCACGCTTGGCTACCTGAACCGGAATGAGGGTTATTACGCTCTCAATGGGAAGGCAAACCTGCCCAAGGTGCCGGGTGTCGCCGATGCGACATTCAATCCGCAGATGAACTTCCAGGGATTCAGTCAGCTCAGCAACAGCGGTGTGCCGAACTCCTCGCTGGATAAGACTACCCGGGGAACGTACGCGTTGAATGAAGTGCTCACCCGGCTGATGGGCCGGCATACCATCAGCGCTGGATTTGAATATCGCCTGGCCGGAACGGCAATTCACGTAGGGGGAAATCAGGGCGGTACGTTCTCGTTCAACAACGATACAACCGGAAACACGGCCACAGGCGATGCCGGCGATGCCATGGCGAGCTTCTATCTGGGGGCGGTAGGCAACGCCAACGTGAGCTTCTATAATGTCAAGGCTGAATACCCGCGGCAACCCGCGTACGCAGTTCACGCCGGCGACTCCTGGAAGGTCAGTCCCAAATTCACCCTGAACTACAGCATGCGCTGGGACTATATTGCTCCTTTCAAGGAGAAATACAACCACCTGTCGTTCATTGACCCCTTGGGCCCCAATCCCGGCGCCATCACTGCCTCCGGGCAGCCGTTGGCCGGGCGGCTCGCATTCGCCGGCAACAAATACGGAGCGGCGAGTTATGGCAGGGACTTCCCTGAGACTCCGTTCAAGAAAGGTTTCGCCCCACGGGTCGGCTTTGCCTACGCTCTGAACGACCAGACCGTCGTTCGGGCAGGATATGGCATCTACTTCGGCCAGGCATTCTATCCCGGCTGGGACGGAGGCATGAGCCTGGAGGGATTCAACAAAACCGTCAACATCGGAGAGACCACCAACGGCATCAACAAACTCCCCGTCATTTACCTGAACTCAGGCCTCAGCACCAACCAGGTGGGCGACACGCAGCACATTTCTTCCGATTTCGAAAACGGCAAGGTCCCCGCGAAATACCGGCCGCTGGATGGCAATCGCCGGCCCTATTCCCAGCAATGGAATCTCACCGTCGAGCGCCAGTTACCGCACAACTTCTTTGCGGCT
>DASXXV010000076.1:0-13251 GCA_036502905.1 Occallatibacter sp.
TTGTCGAGAGCCGGCGGCAGGACGATGGTCGATGGCTTCTCGACGACACGCACAACGAAGCGCTGGCCGTCCCGTTCAACGAATCGGCGGGTGAACCGAGCCGGTGGAACACGCTGCGGGCGCTGCGGGTGCTCCGCTGGCACCAGGGAGAGTCCACCGCGGCCAGGGTTGGAGGCTAATTTCAGCCGTGGGCCACGCAGAGTTCATTCCAGAACACAGAAATGGCCTGCGCGCGGTGCACAGGCCATCTTCAGAACACGAATTTGCGCACCGCAGGCGGAGCGCACTCCACCCGCGTCGCGGGCAGGATCAGGACTGCTTGGTCTCCGCGGGAGTCGAAGCCGGCGGAGTGGTCGACGCATTCTGCTGCGTGTTGGCGGGCGGCGCAGGATCGGTGATGCCCCTGATGCCTTCCCTGAAACCCTTCAGGCCTTCGCCCAGCCCCTTCCCCAGTTCCGGCAGCCGCTTGGCGCCAAAAAGCAGAAATGCAACCACTGCCAGCACGATCAGGTGCCACGGCTGTAAAAGATCGCCCATCGAATCATCTCCCCGCACCACCGGCGGCGGCGCGCTACTTCCAACAGTTTTATTGTCGCACAGGCCCGGACTTTGGCATTGTGAGCTATCTCACTCCGGAGTGAATGAGTGAAGGCCGCTCTGCATTCAATTCACCTGCGCGGGCTTACCCAGCCGCTCCGTGACCATGGCGTAAAAGCTGCCCAGGTCTTCCTCTTCGCCGGCGGTCAGGCGCCGATAGACCTTCATGAGCGGAAACAGCCTGGAACCACGCACATCCACCGCGGGAACGGCCACCGTACCGCCGGGATACTGGGTCATCTCCCACCCCCCGGCATAGCGTCGCCGCAGTACCTCTCCCAGGTAGCTGCCCCACAGCCGAACCTCAAAATCCAGGTCCTTTTCGGGGCTCTCGCTCACCACCACCAGGATGTCGTCGAGCCACTCCACCGACTCGGAGGTGTAATCGAGTTGCCGCTTGAACTCGGTACGCGCCAGATCCACGGCTGCCTGCGCATAGCCCTCCATCATGGCGCCCAGATCGGGAAAGGCCGCCGACTCCAGCCGCTTGCGCACATCCTTCATGGTTCTCCAATGTACATCGCCCACGTCGTCTGATGGGGTACGAATTCAAAGTGTTTGTGGATGTGGCAGACTGAAATCAGACGCCTGGAGGTTGGTTCGCCGTGAAACTCAAATTGCCGATACTGGTTGCCGCCCTGATAGCCGCATGGACGCTTTCGGCCGGCACTGCCCGATCGGCTAATCGCGAAATCTATCCCGATCCGTCCCAGGCCAAGGCTGACCTGGCCGCCGGGTTGAAGGCCGCCGCGCAAGCCCACAAGCGCTTGATCGTCGATTTCGGCGGCAACTGGTGTGGCGACTGCCAGGTGTTGGATATCTATTTTCACAATCCCCAGAACCGGCCGATCCTCGAGTCCAATTACGTGCTGGTCCACATCAATATTGGACGCATGGACGAGAACCTCGATATCGCCGAGCGGTACGGGATCCCCGTCACCCTGGGGGTGCCCGCGCTGGCGGTGTTGTCGGAAAACGGCAAGATCCTCTATGGGCAGCGGGGCGGAGAATTCAGCCACATGGGACGAATGGAATCCTCGGCGGTGACCAAGTTCCTGGTGCAGTGGCGGCCGCCCAAGGCGGGCTGCTCGGTGATGGTGGTGAACTGCTGAAAGGCCGCGAACCCAAGGCCAAAAATAATCGGGTGCCCACGTTCGGGGCGGCTCCGCCTTCGGATTCTAAGCCTGGCTAATCGGCGCCAGGTGCTTGGTGTTCCAGTAGGTGTACTGGATGCGGTGGACGACCGTGATGGTGGAAAGCACGGCCAGCACCCAGAGCACCGGCGCCATCACTCCCCAGTGGTTGAAGAGAGCGCCGAGAATCACCAGGACAATACGCTCCGGACGCTCCATGAATCCCACCTTGCACTGGCCGATCAGGGCTTCGGCGCGGGCGCGCGTGTAGCTGACCATCAACGACGTGACCATGACGAACGCGGTGAGCACCACGTAGCGGAAATGGTTGACGCGAGCGTAGTAGACCAGCAGTCCGAAGAAGAGCACCACGTCGGAGTAGCGGTCGATGACCGAATCGAAAAAGGCGCCGAAGATGGTGACCTGGTTGGTGCGGCGGGCCACGCGGCCGTCGACCATGTCGAAAATGCCGGCGCCGATGATCACCAGTCCGGCGTAAAGAAACATGCGGCCGGCGTTGGCGGCATTGGCATGGCCGAAGAGGAATGCCGCGGCGATGTTGATCATCAGGCCGATGAAGGTGAGGAAGTTTGGCGAGATGCGGGTCAGCGCCAGAGTGTGAACGATGCGATCAAGTAGCCAGCCGCACGCGCGGCCGAAAGCGCTGGTCCAGGTCATCTCGAGCTTCTAGCTCCTTCGTGTCACGCGACGTAGCGGCTATGCGCCGGTAGCGGCTATGCGCCGGTAGCGGCTATGCGCCGGCCGGGGCCTCGCCGTTATTGGCGCCGGCGGCGGCTTCATCGTGAATGGTGGTGAGTTTCAGAATCTCCAGTTCGCGTTTGCCGTTGGGCGTATGGATCACCGCGACGTCGCCCACCTGCTTGCCTACCAGGCCGCGGCCAATGGGCGAAGTGGTCGAAATCAATCCCTTGGATACATCCGATTCTTCGCTGGTTACCAGGCGGTAGACGATTTCCTCTTCTTTGGTGGAGTCGTACACCACCACCGTCGAACCGAAACCGGCCTTGTCGCGGGGAATGTTGGACAGGTTGACGAGCGAGAGCTCGGCCATGCGCCGCTTGAGTTGTCCAAGACGCGCATTGACGAAGTCCTGGCGCTGCTTCGCCATGTGGTACTCGGCGTTTTCCGACAGGTCGCCCATCGCCACCGCCTTCTTGATCTCGGCGGGCAATTCGTGTGCAAGCTCGTGCTCGAGCTCCGCAATTTGCTTCTGAAGCTGGTTCTTTATGTGCTCGGGCATCGTGTTCCGTGGCGGGCGATCAGGGTACTTGCGGCCCGCGAAAGTTGGAAAAACTGAATCTCCATTATAAGGCTACGCCGGAAAGCGGGGATTCCACAGGCGCTTACTTCACCCGGGGCCGCGCCCGCTGGCGCTGCAGTTCGCGGTACAGCTCGCTCTTGGATTGTCCCAGTTCGCGGGCCAGCCGCTTGAGCGCCTCTTTCTCGTCGATGCCTGCCTCGGACTCCAGCTGCGCCACCCGCGCCGCGATGTTTTTCGAGTCTTTGGACTGAGTTTGTCGGCCGACTTCGGCCGGAGCCTGCACCAGCAGCGTGATCTCCCCGCGAATGCGATCGCGGGAAGCCAACTCCCGGCGCACGTCGGAGACGGTGCCGCGCAGGAACTCCTCGTGCAGCTTGGTCAGCTCGCGGGCGACGACAATGCGCAGGCCCGGTCCGAAGACTCCTTCGAGGTCTGCCAGCGTGTCCAGGATGCGGTGCGGAGCCTCGTAGAACACCAAGGTTCCGGCTTCCACCCCGGCGGCCGCCAAGGCCTCGATGCGCGTGCGGCGCGCGCCCGCCTTCTCCGGCAGAAATCCGAGGAAATGGAACTCGCCGGTGGGCAGGCCCGACGCGATCAGCGCGCTCAGCGCGGCGTTGGCGCCGGGGATAGGGAACACCGGAATCCCGGCCTCGATGGCCGCGGCGGCAAGCCAGCTTCCCGGATCGCTGATGGCGGGCATGCCGGCATCCGAGACGAGAGCGATGCGGGTTCCCCCTCTGAGCGCCTCGACCAGGCCGGTGGTGCGTTCCCGCTCGTTGTGCTCGTGGCAGCTTTCCGTGGGCTTGGAGATGCCATAGTGATTCAGCAGCTTTTGCGTCTGGCGGGTGTCTTCGCAGGCGATCCGGTCCACGCGGCGCAGCACGTCGAGGGCGCGCAGGGTGATGTCGCCGAGATTGCCAATGGGGGTTGCAACCAGGTAAAGGCCCGGGGCCAGAGGCGCGGTCTGTAGTTCGGTGGATTCGGTGTCTGGATCCATACTCTCCGTAACACTACACCGCCAATCACCGGCCACCGGGAACCGTGAGCCGTGAACCCGCAGCTACTCCGTGGCTGCTTCTTCGCGCTCCAGGCGCCGCTGCTCGGCCAGCAGGGTCATGGAACTCATCAGGTTCTGCACGCTGACGATGCCCACCACGCGGCCGCTGTCGGTGACCGGGATCAGGGCCAGTCCGCGGCCCGCGGTGAGGCGCCGGATGGTGGTGCCCAGGGTGTCGTCGGGCCGCGCCACCTGGAAGGCGCGCGACATCACCGACTGCACGTAGCCGTTGCCGTCGCTGCGCAATGCGTCCACGATCCGCTGGCGGGAAACGATGCCCACCAGCTGCGGGCCGCGGACCACGGGAAAGTCCTCCTGCAGGGAGTGAACGCAGCGCGAGAGCGCGTCGGCCAGCGTGTCGGAAGGGGAGAGGGTGGCAAAGTCGGTGAGCATCACTTCGCGCATCTGCACGGTGTCCACCACTGACTGGAAGAACACCCCCTGGTCCTCAACCTGCGCGCCAATCATGATGAAGAAGCCGGCGATGATCATCCACGGGCTGTGCAGCAGCATGCCCCCAATCATGGCGGTCAGGGCCAGCAACTGCCCCACGCCGGTGGCCGCCCGCCCCGCGGGTCCGGCGCCGTGAGTGCGCGCAAAGTTGCCGCGAACCAGGCGCCCGCAGTCCAGCGGATAAGCCGGCAGGAGGTGCAGAAACGCGAGGCCGGCCTGCATCCACACCACGCTGCGCAGCAGGTGTGCGGGAGAAATCCAGGGCTGGCTGGCGAGGTGGAGGCTGCCCCCCGCGCCGATGAAGGTAGCTGCCAGGACCAGCGCCGCAACGCCGTTGGCCAGCGGGCCCGCCAGCGCCAGCGCAAACTGGCCGCGGCCCTGGGTGGCCATCTGCTGGCTCTCCGGGGTGGCGTATGCGAACATGCCGCCGATGGGAAGCAGCAAAATGGCCCGCAGGCGCAGGCCCAGCCAGGCCGCCACCAGCAGGCGCGCGATCTCGCGCACCACCACCGCCAGAACCAGGGTCATGAACAGGCCCAGCCCGCGGCCAATACCGTCGGAGGCCGCCAGCCCCAGGCACACCACGGCCAGCAGCAGGAAAAATGTGTGGAGTCGCAATTCCACACCCATCCATCGGCCCAGGGGTATCGACCAACCGCGCATACGCATAATTGTAGTTGCTCCCTTGCAAAGAGTGTGAAGTATGCTTGCGGAGACTGCAGAGCTTCAGGAAATGCCGTGTCGCCGGACCGCGTGAATCCAGTCAAGCCATCGACCGGGCGCGATCCGAAATGCCCTGCGGCCAGGACCGCTCACATTTGCTGAAACGCCAAACGGCGCAAAAAATCCTTCATGTGTATATGCGCGTAATCGCCGGATCGTTTCGTTCCCGGACGTTGAAAGCGCCCGCCGGGCTGTCAACGCGGCCTACCAGCGACCGCCTCCGGGAGACGCTTTTCAATGTGCTCGCCCCAAAAATCGGGGGCGCGCGGTTCCTGGATCTGTATGCCGGATCGGGAGCGGTGGGTGTCGAGGCGTTGAGCCGCGGCGCTCGGGAAGTGTGCTTCGTCGAGCGTGCGGCGCCGGCACTGAAGGTGCTGCGGGAAAACCTGGCTCGCTTGAACCTGCACGAGGGAGTCCGGATCGTGCCGGGGAGCGTGGCGGGATTCCTGCGGAAGGCGGATGCGGAAGCGCCATTCGACCTGGTGTTCCTCGACCCGCCCTATGACGCGGGAAACGAGTACGCGGCGGTTCTGAATGCGCTGGGAGGCCCTGCGGCGGGATTGCTGTCCGCAGCGGGGCTGGTTGTCGCAGAGCATTTCCGTAAAGACAAGCTCGATGACTGGTATGGGGTCTTACGTCGGACGCGGTTGCTCCAGCAGGGCGACGCCGCATTAAGCTTTTATGCGGCTGCAGAAACGGATGGTGAACATGGGACATAGCGGGGGCAATTTGGCAGGGGATCGCAGGAGTGAATCAACCAAGACGCGCTTTGTAACCGGGCGCATCGCTCTTCTGATAGCAATTGCCGGTGTATTTTCTCTGCATGCGCAGACACTTCAGCCTTGGGTGATCGGGCCGTTCACCCGCCCGGCCAGCGGCAATCCTGTTATTTTGCCCAACCCGGCGTCGACGTTCCAGGACCCCATCGCGAAGAAGCCGGTGAAGTGGGAAGCGCTGCACACCTTCAATCCCGCAGCCATCGTGCGCGAAGGCAAGGTCTACGTGCTCTACCGTGCCGAGGACAACTCCGGCAAGATGCAGATCGGCATGCACACCTCGCGGCTGGGCCTTGCGGTGAGCGAGGACGGCATCCACTTCACGCGTCAGCCGGAGCCTGTTTTCTATCCCGGCGCGGACGACCAGAAAGCGCGCGAGTGGCCAGGCGGCGTGGAAGATCCGCGCATCGTGGAGGGCGAGGACGGCACCTATGTGCTGACCTATACGCAGTGGAACCGCAAGACCTTCTCCGTCGGCATCGCTACATCCACAGACCTCGCCCACTGGACCAAGCACGGACCGGCATTCCTTACTGCGGCAGACGGAAAATATGCGCACCTGAAGTACAAGTCCGCGGGCATCGTCACCCGGCTCGATCCGGGCAAGAACCGCCTGATCGCCGCCAGGATCGACGGGAAGTATTGGATGTACTGGGGCGAGGGGGCCATTCACATCGCCACGTCGGATGACCTGGTGCACTGGACGCCCGCAGAAGACGGGAGCGGCGCGCCCCTTGAGCTGCTGCGCCCGCGCGCCGGCCACTTCGACAGCACGTTTCCCGAGACCGGCCCGCCGCCGATCCTCACCGACAACGGCATTGTCGTACTTTACAACGGCAAGAACGCCGACAGTGGCGGCGATCCTTCGATGGGCCCCGGCGCCTACGCCGCGGGTGAGGCTCTCTTTGATGCAAAGGATCCGAAAAAACTGATCGAGCAGACCGATGCGCCGGTCCTCAAGCCGGAGCTGCCCTATGAAAAGACCGGGCAGTATGCGGCAGGCACCACCTTCGCAGAGGGACTGGTCTACTTCCACGACCAGTGGTTTCTCTACTACGGCTGCGCCGACTCCCTGGTGGCCGTGGCGACGGCACCGGCCGGCGGCGGCAGTTATTACCTGAAGGGCGGGGACACCGTTGTCCTCTACGGAGACAGCATTACCGAACAGAATCTCTATAACCAGTACGTCGAGCTGTACACGGCAACCCGCTTCCCACACATGCGGGTGCGATTCTTTGACGCGGGCGTGGGCGGGGATCGCGTCACTGGCGGCGGCGGTGGCCCCATCGATCAGCGTCTGGAGCGCGACGTCTATTCCGAAAAGCCGACGGTCGTCACCATCATGCTGGGCATGAACGACGGCGGCTACCGCGCCACCACGCCGGACATTGAGGACACCTACGTCAAGGGCTACGAGCACATCCTGGACTCGATTCACGAACATGCGCCGGCCGCGCGCGTGACGCTGATCGGCCCCTCGCCCTATGACGACGTGACCGCTCCGCCTACCTTCCCCGGTGGCTACAACGCGGTGATGCAACACTTGGCGGATATCGACAAGGACCTGGCGCAGAAGCATGGCGCCGGCTTCGCGAATTTCAACCCGGACGTGGTGGCGGCGCTCCAGAAAGCGGAAAAGATGGATCCGCGCGTGGCCCGGCTGCTGATCCCCGACCGTGTGCACCCCGATCCGCTGGCCCACTGGATCATGGCCGAATCGCTGCTGAAGGCGTGGCATGCTCCGGCGCTGGTCTCGTCGGTGACCATCGATGCCGCGGCGCTGAAAGCGGCCGAAGCGCAGAACGCCACGGTCGAGCCGCCAGCCAGGGATGGAGACACGTTGCGCTGGACCGAGACAGACAACGGCCTGCCGCTTCCGCTGGTCAAGAGCAACGCCACGCAGTCGCTGCTGATGGAACTCACGGACATCCAGCAGGCCCTGAACCGGGAGCCGCTGCGGGTCACGGGCTTGGCACCCGGGCAATACAAGCTGAGCATCGACGATGCGGTGATCGGCACCTTCGCGGCCAGCACGCTGGCAGCTGGAATCAACCTCGCCGACTATCCCACCCCCATGTTGCGCCAGTCGCAGCGCGTGAGCTGGCTGGTGCGGGATCGCGACGAGGCGCATTACATTCACCTGCGCATGCGGGTGCGCAACGCGGACACGGGCGCGCAGTCCGGGCAGGGAGACAAGCTGCAGGCCTTTGAGAATTCCCTCGAGGATTCGATTTACGAGACGGCCGTGCCCCGGCCGCACGTATTCACGTTGACGTTGCTGGGACCTGAATCCGAGCCGCCCGTGAATAAGTGAAGTGTGGCGAAGAGACGGGTTGGTTGGTGTCGGCGCTCGGCCGGGTGCCCCCACGGCGGGTCCCCGCGGACAGGTATTTCGTCCGTAGGGTGGAGGTCTCGCTCTTGAGACTTGGGATGGAAGCGCACCAGGCGCTCCTATACTGGCTCGGTGGATCAATCTGCTAAGACTTCGATTTCGCTGCAATCGGTTCTTGAATCTCCCGCGGGAATAGCCGAAGTGCGCAGCCATGCGCCCGGCCCGCAAGGCCAACTTCCCATCACGGCCGAGATGCTGGTGAACCAGCCCTCCGGCAACCTCTTCGGCCTGACGCAGAGCGCGGGCATGGGCTGGGAGCCGGCGCGCCTGCTCGATCCCGAATTCCTCATTCTCAGCACCCACGGCGGCGTGCGCGGAGAGGACGGCCGCGCCATCGCGCTCGGTTTCCATACCGGCCATTGGGAAGTCGGCCTGCTGGTCGCCGAGGCGGCGCGCGAGTTGAAATCGTTGCACGCGGTGCCGTTTGCCGGCGCCTGCACCGATCCCTGCGACGGGCGCACCCAGGGCACCGCCGGCATGATGGATTCGCTTCCTTATCGCAACGACGCAGCCATGGTTCTGCGCCGGCTGATGCGGTCCCTACCCACTCGAAAAGGCGTGCTGGGCGTGGCCACCTGCGACAAGGGCCTCCCGGCCATGATGATGGCGCTGGCTTCGTCCGGCGCGCGGCCCGCGGTGCTGGTTCCCGGCGGGGTCACCCTGCTGCCGGAAGACGGCGAAGACGCCGGCAAAGTGCAGACGATTGGCGCGCGCTTCGCCCAGCAGCAGATCACGCTGGAATATGCGGCCGACATGGGCTGCCGCGCCTGCGCCAGTCCCGGCGGCGGGTGCCAGTTCCTGGGCACCGCGGCCACCGCGCAGGTGGTGGGCGAGGCGCTGGGGCTGTCTCTGCCGCACACCGCGCTGGCTCCCTCCGGCCATCCCATCTGGCTGGATGCGGCGCGGCGATCTTCGCGGGCATTGATGCGCATGCACCAATCAGGCCTGGGGACGGAGGATGTACTCACCGGCGCCGCGGTGCGCAATGCCATGGTGCTGCACGCCGCTTTCGGCGGATCGACCAACTTGCTCCTGCATCTTCCCGCCATCGCGTTTCACGCCGGCTTGCCGAGGCCCAGCGTGAAAGAGTGGGCCGGGGTGAATCGCGAAGTTCCGCGACTGGTCGACGCCCTGCCCAACGGCCCCCGCGGTTTTGCCACGGTGCAGGTGTTTCTTGCCGGCGGCGTGCCCGAAGTAATGCTTCACTTGCGCGCGGCCGGTTTCCTGGACGTCTCAGTCAAAACCGTCAGCGGAGAGACTCTGGGCGCGTGCCTCGACTGGTGGGAGCAAAGCGAACGGCGCCACGCCCTGCGCAAGAGTCTGCAGGAGCAGGACGGGATCGATCCGGACGACGTCATCATGACCCCAGACCGGGCGCGCGCGCGCGGCCTTACGTCCACCGTATGTTTTCCCATCGGCAATCTCGCCCCTGAAGGCGCGGTCATCAAAAGCACCGCCATCGACCCCTCCATCATCGATGAGAACAATGTCTATCGCCATCGCGGGCCGGCGCGCGTATTCACCACGGAAGAAGCCGCCATTCGCGCCATCAAGGCGGGCGATGTCGCGCATGGCGACGTGGTGGTGCTCATCTGCGGCGGCCCCAAGGGCGCAGGTATGCAGGAGACCTACCAGGTGACCTCCGCGCTCAAGATGCTGCCCCACTGCAAACACGTTGCGGTGATTACGGATGCGCGCTTCAGCGGGGTCTCGACCGGCGCCTGCGTCGGGCATGTCTCGCCGGAAGCGCTGGCCGGCGGCCCGGTTGGCAAGGTGCTGGAGGGAGACCTCATCGAGATCGTGATCGATCGCGAACGGTTGACCGGCTCGGTCCACCTGGTCGGCGATGCTGGCGGATTCTTTGGGCATGAGGAAGGGGCAAGGAAGCTTCTGGAACGCGGGCCGCGGGCGGATCTGCGGCCCCACCCCGACCTGCCCGACGACACGCGCCTGTGGGCCGCGCTGGTGCACGCCAGCGGGGGCGTGTGGGGCGGGTGCGTCTACGATGCGGACCGGATTATCGGCAAGCTGGAAGGGGCGGATATCAGCTCCTAGCTGCCGGCTTCTGCGTGCATTGGTGCTCTCCTGCGGCTGACCGGGTTACAGTGGTTGCCATGAAGAGCCTGCGGATTCTTCGCGTCCTGTTTGCCGTCGTTGTTCTTGATTTCGGCCTCATCCGCCCGGTGTTCGCACAGGGCACTACCGCTCAGGCCGCGTCCTCGCCCCAGCTTGCGATCATCGACACCGATATCGGCGACGACATCGACGACGCCTTTGCCCTTGCCCTGGCTTTGCAGAGCCCGGAGCTGAAAATTCTCGGCATCACCACCGAGTTCGGCGACACGGAACTGCGCGCGCGGCTTGTGGACCGTTTCCTGACCGCCGTCGGCCGCAAGGCGATTCCAGTGGCCGCGGGCGTGGCCACTGCGCATGACAATGTGTTTACCCAGGCGGCCTACGCTGAGCAGGAGCCGGCGCGTAAGCATGCGGACGGAGTGCGATTCATTCTCGACGAGATCCGCAAGCATCCGGGCGAGGTGACCATCATCGCGATTGGTCCCGAGGGCAACCTGGCCGCCGCGATTCGCCAGGATGCGGCCACCTTCCGCAAGGTGAAACGCGTCGTCCTGATGGGCGGCAGCATTTATCGCGGATACGGAGAAAACCGGCCGCCGGACGCGGAGTGGAACATCAAATGCGATCCCAAAGCCGCCCAGGCGCTGGTGGCTTCCGGCGTGCCGCTGGTCTACATGCCGCTGGACTCGACCCAGGTGCATCTCGATGTCCAGGACCGGGAGAAGATTTTCTCTTTCGGGTCGCCGCTTACCGACCAGCTCACGCTGCTTTATCACCAGTGGGTGGCGCACACTGAGAATCACGCGGCCGATCCGACCCTTTTTGACCCGGTGGCGGTCACGTATGCGATCCGCCCCGAGCTCTGTCCCGCCAAGCCCATCCGGATTGAAGTGGACGACAAGGGCTTCACGAGGCCTGTGGACGGTGCGCCGGATGCCCAGGTCTGCCTCAAGTCCGACCAAAAGGGATTTCTGGATCTGCTGTTGAGCCGGGTGGCTGCCAAACAGTGAACCGCGGAAGGACTTGCCGTTCACCTGGAAACCGTTTGGGATGCGCCGCCAGCGGTCGGAGCGGACCACGATCCGGGTTTACCCTCGCGGTTCTTCCACCGAGCATGTTGAAGTTTCTCTAACTGCACCGGCGACTTTCGAGGGAAAACACACAGGTGTGTCTAAGATCACCTTCATACTCATTGACATCCGGCAGACTGCAAGTGAAAAATGACGCTGCAAACCAGTTTGGATCTCGAATCGTTTCTTATTTGAGGAGGACGTGTGAAGAGTGCGTTGAAAGTGCAGCTTTGGGGTGCTGTTTTAATCGTGGGTGCGGGCCTTGCCGTGACCGGCTGCAAGTCGGCCCCGGAACTGACGCAGGCAGACGCGCAGAAGCTGATTCAGGCGTACAACGACCAGCAGCCGCCGATCCCTATTCACATTTACGTGGACTATACCGGCCTGAAACAGGGCGTGGATGACAAGTACTGGAAAGTGGTCAAGGCATTTCCCGGCAACAAAAATTGGGGAGATCTCGAGCTGACAGACGACGGGAAAAAGGTCTTCAAGCTGGAAGACGGCACGAACACGATCCACTGGCGGCCCGAAGACCAGAATAAGGGACATTTCTACGTCGATACAGTGCAGGCCAGCCACCCCAAAATCAGCGAAGTGAGCGAGCCGCAGGACGACGTGGTCCCCGGCGCGGACACGGCCAAAAGCTGCAAATTCACCGCCACCGCCAATCTCGACGCCATGCCGGATAAGGTGAAGCAGATGGCCCACCTTCAGGGCAACATCCTGACCGGGAGGCACACGGCAGAGTTCACCCTGGACAACGGGAACTGGAAAGTGCACGACATCCGCTGACGACCTCGGACGCGCGCCAAGTCTCCGTAGGGTCACGCAAGCATCGGCTTGACAGGGCTGCGGAAAAACTCGCTGGAACCCGTGCTTTGTAAGAAGGCGCGCGGGGGCCTGGTAGGCCCACGGGCGCGCACGCCAGCAGCGAAGAGTTGGAGGCGGCTTGGGGTGGCCGGGTAACCAAACATTACCACTTCGTGCTCAGCTGCACCTGCACCGGGCGAGGCTATCGATGCGGCCATCGCCCCGACCAGGAGTGAACACCGACAGGGAGCCGTTTCGCGCCGCCATCGAGCAGTTGATCGCCTTGCCCGGCATCAGCCCGCTGGCCGCGGAGAGATTACGACCTCAGATCCCGCGCCAGCAGGCGATGAAACAGGTGCTCACCGGCCTCGCGCCGAACCGACAGCCTTCCGGCGCCGTAGGCCCGCGAACCCAACCCGCGCTGCACAGACTCGCAGATGTCCACGTCCTCGTCCTGCACCTTGTCGCTGACAGCAATGCTTTCCGTGTTGTATGCGCGCCGCGCCTCGGTCACATCGGCGAAGAAGAAGTCGAACTGGACCAGGCACTCGTCCGGAGCGATGGGCAACACCAGGTTCGTATCCATCACGCCCTCATACACGTTGATCATGAAGTTGGGGTAGATCCAGTAATAGTACGCACGATCCCCGGTCCGCGTAGCGTCAAACGATGCGTGCTCGCCTGAGCTGACCATCGGGCTGGATTGCAGGCAGTAAGGCCGGCTGGTCTCGATGGTGTACTCCTTGTAATCCAGCACGCTGTTCAGGCCCTTGTGCAGGTGCGGTACGTGGTAGCCGCCATCCAGGTAGTTATCCACATACACTTTCCAGTTGCAGCCCAGCGTGTATGTCTTTCGCTCAAAGAAGTGCAGCCGGCTTAGTC
>DASXXV010000077.1:0-13144 GCA_036502905.1 Occallatibacter sp.
CCCTATCCTCATCTGAGAAAATGATGTCAGTGAGCGAAAGGCCACATCCTGCGGCAATTCCTGAATTGCTCTATGCCTTCACGGCTTCCCGCAAGCGAGACTCTCGCCGGGGGTCGCCTCGGTGTCCGTTTGGTGTCTCCGGGGTACTGCGACATGGAAGTTCCGTGCGCCTGCGGGGAACAGGGCTGCTCGTCGCCGCGATTTTCTTGTGTGCCCTCGGAGCGCGCGCCCAGGCGGCGAATCCCACATCTGCGGCCAATCCCTTTTACGGCAGCATCACCAGCGATCCAGCGACAGAGGATGTGATTCGGCTTTCGCTGGACGACGCCATTCATCGCGGCCTTGCAAATAACCTCGGCCTCAAGCAGGCCGAATACCAGGAAGACGCAATTCACGGCCAAAAGCTGCAGGCTCTGCAGGAATTCCTGCCCACGATCTCCCTATCCGGCGTATCGGGCTTCCACCAGTACAATCTGGCAGCGTTGGGGTTTACGCCCGGTTTCATCTCGCACTTTCCCGGCACCCCTCCACCCGGCGGTTTTCCATTCATTACCCGCGCCACGGTCACAGAAGGCCAGATTCATTACAACCAGATTCTCTTCTCCGGTCCGGTCATCGCCGGATGGCGCGCCGCCGGGGCCGCTACGCGCGCCGCCCACTTCTCCACCACCCGCGCCCGTGGAGAGGTGGTGCAGCAGGTGGCCACCGCCTATCTCGGAGCCATCGCCGCCGCCAGCGAAGTGGATAATGCCAAGGCCCTCGAACAGGCCGACCTGGTCGCACTGAACCAGGCCCGCGAGGCACATCAGGCCGGGACAGCATCGAATCTCGACGAACTGCGTGCCCGCGTACAGCTGCAGGCCCAGCAACAGCTCCTGATCGCTGCCCAGAACAACCTCGACAAAGATCTCATCCTGCTGAAGCGCGAAATTGGCCTGGCCCCCGGCCAGAACCTCGTGCTGACCGATCCGGCTCCCTACACTGATCTCGCCACCCAGACGCCGGAAGAAGTGCGCGCCGTCGCGCTGAAGAACCGCCAGGATTATCAGAACCTGCAGAACACCGTGGAGGAGCTCCGGGCGGTGCATGCCGCCTATCGCAGCCAGCGCCTGCCCACGGTCAGCTTCAGCGGCAATTACGGCACCACCACCGTCGGCAGCGTGGGCACCCACGGCACCTTCATGGCGGTCGGTACGCTCAGTTTCCCCATTTTCCGCGAAGCCCGCCTGCGCGGAGATGAACAGGCTTCACAGGCGCAGCTCGACGCCGCCAACTTCCAGCTCGAAGACTTGCGCGGCAAGATTGATCAGCAGGTGCGGTCGGCGCTCCTCGACGTGGTGGCCGCCGGCAGGCTTACGGAAGTGTCCCGCTCCAATGTCGAGCTCGCCACCCGCGCCCTCAGCGACGAAACCGACCGCGTAAACGCCGGAGTGGACGACAACCTTCCGCTGGTCAACGCCCAGGCCACTCTCGCCCGCGCCCAAACCACCCTGGTGGAAAGCCTCTACCAGTACAACCTGTCAAAACTGGCACTGGCTCGCGCCTCCGGCCTGCTGGAACAGCAGTACCGGGTGTATCTCGGGCGCTAGAGCCCCGAGAAAATTTACCGTAAGAGTCAGACCGCCCTGAGTCAGCAAAAATTTACCGCCGAGTCTTTCGTAAATTCTTTGTCCGCCGTTAGACTGATGTACATGTTCAGCCTGTGCGTGAAACTCCCCATCAAGTGATTGCGCATCTATCTACTGATCTGAAGGGCTGGTTCCGCAATCGGCGGACTGGCTCGACCAGGACACACGTCCCACCCAGTGACAATCCCACCAACTCTCCCGATGTAATTTAGACTTGAGGACCGCTCCCCCCATGCGCAGAAAGTTGACGATCAAGTATTATGTCGAGCCCGATCCTGCAGCCTTGGCTCGCCGCGCAGCCTGCCACCTGGTGGAAATGGTCTCCGAAGCCGCCGAAGCCAATGGCCGTGCGCGCCTAGCCGTCAGCGGCGGATCTACTCCAAAAGCGGCCTTCCAACTCCTCGCCGACCCCAATCAGCCCTTCCGAAAGCGCATGCCCTGGGATAAGATCGACCTCTTCTGGGTGGATGAACGCACCGTGCCCCCCGATCATCCCGAGAGCAACTACCGCATGACCCGGGAAGCGCTGCTGGACCATGTTCCCCTCGATCCTCAGCAGGTCCACCGCATGGAGGGCGAACTGGAACCCGAAGTCGCCGCGGCCCGCTACGAGTCGGAGATTCGCAATACCTTCCGCCTGGAAGGCGCGGAGACGCCCCGCTTCGATCTCATCTCGCTCGGCATGGGCGACGACGGCCATACCGCCTCGCTGTTCCCCCAGACGGCCGCCATCCACGAAATGGCCCGCCTGGTGACTGCCAACCAGGTCCCCCAGAAAGATACCTGGCGCATTACGCTCACGTGGCCGGTCATCAACCAGGCACGTTCCGTTTTCTTCCTCATCGCGGGCAGCGACAAGGCCCAGCGCGTTCACGAAGTATTCATGGGAGCACGCGACCCGGAACGCCTGCCCAGTCAACTCATTTGGCCCTCAAGCGGTATACTCACTCTGTTCTTGGATAAGGCCGCTGCTGCTCTTCTACCCGCAACGAATGGAGAAGGCTGCGGAGTTCTGGAGAGAGAAAGATGATTCTGGCCGGCGATGTAGGCGGCACAAAAGTTCACCTGGCCCTGTACGACTTTAGCAACGGAAAACTGACCTATACCCGCGAAGAACGATTCCCCGCCAGGGAGTATTCCGGTCTCGAAGCAATTGTGAAGGAATTCGCGGGCGCCGACGAGGTGACCGCCGCATGTTTTGGCGTGCCCGGCCCGGTGCGCGATGGCCGTCTGCGGCTGACCAACCTGCCATGGACGCTCGATAGCCGCGAACTCACCGTCAACCTCCGCATCCCCCACGTCTTTCTCATCAACGATCTTGAGGCGAACGGATATGGCATTGCCGAACTGACCGCCGATCAGATCTACACCCTGAGCGAGGGCGACACCAGCCAGATCGGAAATCGCGCCCTCATCGCCGCGGGCACAGGCCTGGGGGAAGGGCTCCTCGTCTGGAACGGCCACATGCACATCCCCTATCCCTCCGAGGGCGGCCACGCCGATTACTCGCCGCGCAACGAGGACGAGATCGACCTGCTCCGCTTTCTCAAGCAGAAGTACAACGGCCGCATCAGTTGGGAGCGCGTGGTCAGCGGCATGGGCATGAGCAATATTTACGAGTTTCTGCGCGAGTTGCGCGGTGTGGAAGAGCCCGCATGGCTGGCCGAAGAGATCGCCTCCGCCGACGATCCCAACTCCGTAATTACTGAAAACGGGCTCGCCGCCAAGTCCGAAATCTGCGAGAGGACTCTCGACATGTTCGTATCTGCCTACGGCGCTGAGGCCGGCAATCTCGCCCTCAAGGTATTGTCGGTGGGCGGCCTGTATGTCGGAGGCGGCATCGGACCTCGCATCCTGGAAAAGCTCAAGGACGGAACCTTCCTGCGTGCTTTTCAGGACAAAGGACGGCTAAGCCAGTTGCTGATCAACATGCCCGTGCGCGTCATCCTCGAGAGTCGGGCCGCGGTGCTGGGAGCCGCCGCCTATGCCGAAGCGCGCGCCGCCGAAATGAGCGGAGTCTCCCCGCGGGCCGCCTCCATCAAGGTTTAGCGCCAAGAGTCCGAGCGCTCAGATCTCCATCTTTAGCGCCGGCAAAAGCGTTGGATTGCGGCGTTCATGCCGGCCCGTTCACGATCCCTGCCCACGCTTCCGGGCTCAGCGCCCCGCGTGGCACCCGCGCGCGCATAATCTTGAACCGCAATTTCTTTAATCCGCCCAGTTGACCCTCGTCGTCCAGCAGCGGTACAAGGGGCGCCGCCACGCGTTCCAGGGCCTGACGTCTGCTGCGAAACAGCACGCCATCTTCTGGCCGGAACTGCGCCCATGCGATCGATTGCACGAAGCCTGCAGCTCCGAACCGGTCGGAACGCAGGACATCTTCGACGAACACCCGGATCGGGCCCGCGAACTCGTGCAGCGCATCGTGAAAAGCGACCACTCCGCCCGGAATCAGGTGCGGTGCGAACCCCGCAAAATCCGCCTTGGCGCCCCCATAGCTGTGATCTCCGTCAATCCAGAGAAAGCCGATGGGGCGATCCCATGCCGCCGCCAGATCCGTCGAGTACGCTCGGTGAACTTCAACCAGGTTCCTCACGCCGGCCGCCCCCAGATTCTCGAGAAATTCCTCGTAGGAGGAAGCATCTGGACTGGTGCGGTGCGCCGCCAGTTCGGCGTTGTTGAAGTTGTGCGGATCGATCGCCACTATCGGGGCGGCGTCATAGCGCGCCGCTACTTTTGCGAGAATGACGCTGGATTTTCCTTTGAAACTCCCGATCTCCACAATCGCCCCGCCCCGCGGGACACAGGCGGCAATCGTTCCCAGCAGACGCCCTTCGTTCTCTCCCAGAAAACCCGGAATCGCCTCAGCCGACTTCCACGCTTCGTCGAGAATCGAGTTCAAGTCCCGGGGAACTTGCAGCCGTCCCAAAATTCTTTCTCCCTTGATGTCAGTGCTTGATTTTATCGGAATCCGGCCAGCGGCTTCTTAGTACTATCCCCGCCGCATACATGATCCGGCCCGGCGATGGCGCCATCTTAGAAATAGTGCCCCAGGCCAACCGCGAACATCGAGAATCCGTACAGCCCAAATTCCGTATGATTACGGCTATTCTGAAGAGGCAATCGAGCTGCCGGCATGACCTTCGCCCACACCATCGGAAATGTTCGCTACACCTTCGGAAGCCTGCGCGAGTTGCTTGCCAAGGCCACTCCGCTGCGCAGCGGAGATGTTCTTGCCGGCCTCGCGGCTGAGTCCGCCGAGGAGCGAGTCGCAGCCCAGTTTGCATTGGCCGATCTGCCCCTCAATCATTTTCTTTCCGACCAGGTGATTCCCTACGAAGCTGACGAGGTCACGCGGCTGGTCGTAGACACACACGACAGCCACGCCTTCGAACGCATTCACAGCTTCACGGTTGGCGATCTGCGCGACTGGCTGTTATCTGACGAAGCGACCGGAGAGCGGATCGCAGCTCTGTCTCGCGGGATCACTCCCGAAATGGCCGCCGCGGTCAGCAAAATCATGCGCGTCCAGGACCTGATCCTGGCAGCGTCCAAGGTCCGCGTGGTCACTCGCTTTCGCACCACGGTCGGACTGCCCGGCCGGCTGAGCGCGCGCCTCCAGCCGAACCATCCCACCGACGACCCCGTCGGAATTGCGGCATCCATCCTGGATGGACTGCTGCTCGGTTCGGGCGACGCGGTCATCGGTATCAACCCTGCAGGCGAGGATGCAGGCGTCACCGTGCGCTTGCTGCACCTCGTCGATGGCCTGCGCCGACGCTTCCAGGTTCCCGCACAAAGCTGCGTGCTCGCCCACGTCACAACGCAGATGGCAGCGCTGGCTGCGGGCGCACCCGTGGACCTTATCTTTCAGTCGATCGCCGGAACCGAGGCCGCCAACCGCAGCTTCGGAGTCAATCTCGCACTCTTGCAAGAGGCGCACCAGGCCGGCATATCTCTGTGCCGGGGTGCCGTCTGTGCCGATGGAAGCGCGGGCGACAACATCATGTATTTCGAGACCGGGCAGGGCTCGGCGCTTTCCGCCAATGCGCATCACGGCGTCGATCAGCAGACGCTGGAAGCGCGCGCCTATGCGGTGGCGCGCCACTTCCGCCCTATGCTCGTAAATACCGTCGTGGGCTTCATCGGGCCCGAGTATTTGTACGACGGCAAGCAGATTACCCGCGCCGGACTCGAGGATCATTTCTGCGGAAAGCTGCTCGGCCTGCCCATGGGATGCGACGTCTGCTACACCAATCACGCCGAGGCGGATCAGGACGACATGGATTCGCTCCTCACATTGCTTGGCGCCGCCGGCGTGAATTACATCATGGGTGTGCCTGGCGCTGACGACGTCATGCTCAATTACCAGAGCACCAGCTTCCACGATGCGCTCTATGTCCGCCGCATTCTCGGCCTCAGGCCGGCGCCTGAATTCGAAGCGTGGCTCGCCGGGGACGGCTTCCGCCGGCTCGAATTCGAAGCCGCCCGACCGGAAAGGCTGCTGAACGCATGAAGAAAGATCCGCACGGAACCAAGCTGGGGGTCCCTGCGGTCTCCTCCCGGCTGCGGGCATTCACGCCCGCCCGCGTGGGCCTGGGACGCACCGGCGTCAGTCAACAGGCGCGCGATGTGCTCACCTTTCAGCTCGCGCACGCACAGGCCCGTGATGCAGTCCGCGCGCGGATAGACGCGTCCGCGCTGCACGCCGCGATTGCGGCGCAGTCACCCACTGCAACCGTGCTCCGGCTGCACTCCGCCGCTTCCGATCGCGCAGCTTTTTTGCAGCGCCCCGATCTTGGCCGCCAGCTGGACGAAAACAGCCGCCGGCTTTTGGAAAGCTTCAACGGCTCGGGATGCGACCTGGCCATCATCGTCGCCGACGGGCTCTCGGCCCTGGCCGTCGAGCGTCATGTGCCCGCGCTTCTGGGCGAATTGCTACCGCGACTTGCCCAGGGCAGCATGGGCCCGATCTGCATTGTGGAGCAAGGCCGCGTGGCGATCGGGGATGAAATCGGCTTTGCCCTGCGTGCGGACATTTCCGTCGTGCTGATCGGCGAGAGGCCCGGGCTCAGCTCGCCCGATTCGCTGGGTGCCTACATCACGTGGCAGCCGCGCCCCGGACGGTCCGACGCAGAACGGAATTGCATTTCCAATATTCGCAGCGAAGGGCTGACCTATTCAGAGGCGGCTGCGCAACTGGTCAGCTGCCTGGTCACCGCAAGACAACGCAGGCTGACCGGAACCGCCATGGACCAACAGAGAGCGATTTTGCCCGAAGGCAACGGGACTGGCGGCCAACCATGAGACGGTGGGCACGCTGGACGGCGCTGGGCGCGCTTGCCGCCGCCATCGCGCTGTACGCGGGCGACTGGCTCGTCTTCCAGCTGCGCGGGTCCGCCACCGATAAAGTCACCGTAAGTCGATTTATCTCCGCACCGCTCAAGAACAACAAAGAGGAACTCGATTACATCGGATCCGAAGATGTGCCCTGTTCTGTTTCGCTCTTCCCGCAGGGCGGCAATGCACCCTGCTGGTATCTCCGCCGGCACCGGAACCAGGTCACTCGGATTTGATTCGGCCCGGTCATCCGCTCGACAATTCTGGCGGACTGCCGGTGCGACGGCGCTCACTCCGCATCGTGACGCCAGTCACGCCCGGCCCGCGGAATGCGCAATAACATCAAAAAACCGGGCTGTCATCCGCGAGGCTTATATGTTCAGCCACACGCAAAACGAGAACGGCACCTACAATACCCGCTGCCTGCATTGCTTCATGACCATTGCCTCTTCCGTTGAATCGCCGGAAGAACTCGAACAGTTCGAAATTCACCATATCTGCCCGGAAAAGGCGCTCGCCGACCTCCTGGCGCAAGAGGCATCCAGCCGTCCTCTCGCTCATCTGAACTGACGGCGACTGGATATCAAAAAGCGGCCGTTTCTTTTTGGGGGAATCAACAGGCCTTTGCCGAGGATTTCACTTGGGAGGCTCCGCCGGAGCGGACGGAAGCACGCCCTCCGCGGAAGGCCGCGCCTGCCCATGGGCGATCTTCTTGTACAGTTCTTCATCGACGGCCTTGTTCAGGTTGCTCGCTTTGTCGAACTGGGCCTTGGCGTCTTCTTTCCTGCCCATCGCGCGGTAAAGCCGGCCCAGGCGCCAATGAACGTTCACGTCGTCGGGCTTGAGTTTTTCGGCGATCTCAAGCTCACGCAGCGCCTTTTCATTCTCGCCCGCATCGCTCAGGAGGATGCCCAGGTCGAGACGCGCGAGTTCCTGGGAAGGGTCCAGTTCGACGGCCTTCTCAAGCAGCGGACGAGCCTGTTCCGGTTTGTTCAGCTGGATATACGAATCGCCCAGGTACTCCATGGCCTGGACGTGGTTGGGATCGTTGGCCAGCTCGGCCTGGAACTCGGTAGCCGCTTCGGGGTAGATCTTCTGCGTCCATAGCAGATAACCGAGCCCGAAATGCACGTTCGGTTCCGTGGGGTTGGCCTTGACGGCGGCCCTGAACATCCTGGTCGAGCCTTCGTTGTCCTTCATCTCGTCCAGGGCTTCGCCGGCGATCATGTCGGCTTCTGCGGATTCCGCGTCGAGCGTGAGAATCTCCTTGTAGACGTCCATCACGCACTGGTACTGCTTCGACCAGAGACAACTATGCGCCAGCGCGAGACGCAGGGGCAGGTTCTGCATGTCTTTAGAGGCCGCTTCTTTGAGAAAGGGAACGGCCGCGGCATATTGCGCCAGCCCATAGTGCGACATCCCGATGAGCACATTGAGGCGCTCCACCTCCGGCGCGTTCGCAGGCGCCGCCTTAAGGCATTTCTCAAACTCCGCAAGAGCTGATTTCAGGTCTTCCGATTTGAAGAGCGCGAGCCCCAGATTCAAGCGAAGCCCGGGAACGTTGGGGTTCATCAGGAGCGCCTTGCGATAGAGTGGCACCGCTTCCTTGTAATGTTCCTGGCGCGCCTCCAGAACCGCGAGTTGCGCGTAGGGTTCAGGATCAGAGGGGTGGGCTTTGAGATAGGCGCGCCACGCCTCCTCGGCTTCCGCATTTTTTCCTTCTTGTTGCAACGCGAGGGCAGCCTGGCGATTGGGATCCGGGGATTTTTTCGCTTGCGCCGCTGCCGCTGCGACCGCCGTCACCATCACCAGGATTGCCATCGATTGTGTGAACCGCCGCACATGCGCCCCTGGGATTCCGCTTCTCATCGTTTCTTTGCGAATCGCGTATGGTGATTGTTTCCTTGTTGATTGTCGCTCCATCGCGACTTTGCCGCAAACATTGAGGACAGAAAAAAGGCGCGGCTGGAGTGACCAGCCGCGCCCGGTTTGGAGGGTTGTATTTAGAAAACGAACTTGCCGCCCATCTCCAGGGTACGAGGATCCCACGTATTCGTAACCTGGCCGAAGCTTCCGTTGTCGCCGCTCGGACCACCCGCGTTAAGGTTGTTGAACTGCGTGTGGTTGAAGGTGTTGAACGATTCGATGCGCAGCTCAAAGTGCGCCCGCTCGGTCATGGCAAACGATTTGTACAGAGAGGTGGTGAAGTTGACGCGGTTTGGACCAACCACCGCATCCTTGCCCGCGGAGCCGAAGCCCTGGTTCACACCACCGTTCCACGCCGCTACCGGCCGTGAGAACAGGGAGGTGTCGAACCATTCGTTCTTCGCACCGTTGACCTGCTTGATGTACTTCATCTTGCCGCTTACGTTGGGACGGTTCTGGTAGCCGCCGCCCAGGCCAATGGTATCGGCGCCGCTCAACGTCGTCGGCACAGGCACGCCCGACTCATCGATGATCGTACCCGCCAATTCCCAACCACCCACGATGGAATGGAGTACTCCCGAGCTGTGGTTGAAGAAGGGTAGCTTGTACATGTAGTTGGCGTTCAGCATATTGCGGCGATCCAGGGTTCCTGAACCCTTGTCATACTTCAGGTACCAGGGATTGCCGACGCAGCAGCTGTTGTCGTAGGTCTGGATGTCGATTTCATGCGACCACGTGTAGTCAAGTTCTCCGCTCAAACCCCAGCGGTTCTGAATACGCAGGCCGGTCTGGAAACCGCTATACGTTCCGTTAGTGGCGTTTTCCTGCACCGTGATGCCGCTGTACCCGGGGTACACCCGGAAGGAGTTAGCGTTGCTGGCAACCATTCCCTGACCAGCCGCGGGCAAGGGAGCGCCAGTGGCAGTGCCATCGGCCGTTTTGACGTTTCCGCCCGCGGCGCGAACCTGCAGCGGAGTATCGAGCGAGAAATTGTCAACGTGGCGCTGGTCGTTCTGGTGCCACGCCAGGTTACCCACGTATTGCACCACCCAGACAATCGACGGCGAAACTTCGTGCTGTACGCCAAAGCTGTACTGGGCCACCGCGGGAGCGGGATAGTTGAGAGCCAGACTGGTCAAGCTGCTGGCGAAGAACGGGGTCGCTGCTACCCCGCCGGTCTGAGTGCTGATGTGCGGGTCGGTCAAGCTGACCGATGGTGCACCGGGATCGTTGACAAACGGAGTGTTGGTGGCAGCGTTGTAGATGTCGTTGCCCTGCATGCGCTCGAAGAAGGTTCCGAAACCGCCGCGGAGAACCGTCCTGCCATTCCCGAACAAATCTTCAGAGAACCCGAGACGAGGTTGGTAGGTCTTGTAGTCGTTGGTGACCAGGCCTTTCGGGAAACCGCCTACGCCCGCCAGCCGCATGCCGTTGGTGTAGTACGGGCTGGTTACGCCGGCAATGGTGTACGTCTGGAAGCCAGGCCCGGCCGGATTCATGGAGTGGTCGGCCTGCCAGAAGGGACTGGCGCTGGCGGAAAAGCTGGAGGGGTCGAAGTTCGCCACCCGGTTATTCCGCTCCCAGGCATGCGGCAGAGCATCGTAGCGGATGCCCAACTGCAGGCTCAGGCGCGAGGATACGTGCCAGTTGTCCATGATGTACGCCGAGGGCGTCTGGTTGACGTAGTGGTTGATCGGCGCGGATGCCTGCTGGTCATAGTTGGAGGCCATGCCGAGGAGCATGTCCATCATGCCGTCGCCCTGCACGCAGGAAGTCGCCGCCACATCGGTAGCCGTCTTGCCGCTGCAGTACGCGCCGCTGCCGGTGAATTGGCTGTCAGAGCGGCCGCCCCATGCGAAATTACCCTGGGTGGGACCGTTCACCTGCTGGTTCTTGGTGTAACGGTTATAGCTGAAGCCATACTTCATGGCATGCTTGCCCATGGTGTAGGAAACGTCCACCTTGGGCTCGTAGTCTTCAGCGGCGTTGTGCCACGGAGCGTTACCCATCTGTTCGGCAGTGCCGTAGGGGTTGCCGAATCCGTTCATGCTGGGAACGCTCTTCTGGCCGACACTCTTTCCCTGTTGAACCTTGGTCAGGTCAAAGAACGTGTTCACGTTCCAGCCGGACGGGAGGTTCGAATTTGCGCTGTTGGTGATGTTGATGATGTTGCCGTCGTAGTTCATGCTGGCTTCCACCAGCAGGTTGGGATTGATGGTTCCGCTCAGCTTGAGAGCCGCACTGTTCGACGGGTTGGACAAGGTGCTGGTGACGGTGTTGTAGCTGTACCAATCCCATCCCAGCTCCGGTGCGCCGGAGGCCTGGGTCACGGAATCGTGCATGTAATGGCCGAGGATCTGCCACCGGTCGTTGACCTTGTGATCCACACGAACCACGTCGTCGCGGACATTGATGGGAGTCTGGGCCTGCGCCACCGCCTTATCGTCACTCCGGCTCGGCTTGGGGATGATTCCGGAGTTCAGGTAGAGCAGGGCGTTCTGATCGAACAGCTGATGGGGAATCGTGTTGTTGGGGAACGGTTGACCCGGAGTTAGCCCGAACTGCGTAAGCAGGGCCTGCTGGCAAGCATCCTTGTTGGTTACGGAAGCGGGCAGGCAAGGCGCGAAATACACATTCTGTACACCGGCCGCGGTGGCCTGGGGGCCGGAGAATGGCACCACGATACCGGCGTTCTGCGGCTTCCCGTTATTGGTGCCGTTGGATGCGAATTTAGGAGTCTGGTAAACCAGGTCCTGCCCGGCCACCGGAAAATCAGCCGCGGGAAGCGTGTTCACCACGTTGGGCGTGCTCCCCTGGTTGATCTTGCGCCACTCTTCATTCCAGAAGAAGAAGGTTTTGTCTTTCTCCCGGTTGTAGACCTTGGGAATGAACAGCGGGCCGCCCAGGTTGAAGCCGTAGATGTTGTAGTTCAGCTTCTGCCTCGGGGTGGGCGTGGTGGTTTTGTATTTGTTGAAGAAGTTGTTGGCATCGTAAGCCGTATTGCGATTGAACTCGAACAGCTCTCCGTGGTACTTCGAGGTGCCGCTCTTGAGCGAGAGGCTCATGGTCGCGCCCGATGAAATGCCGTAGTCGGGAGGATAGTTCGACGACATGACGTTGAATTCGGCGATGGCATCCTGGGAAGGCATGATGTCCATGCCGCCCGCGCCGCCGCGGTCATCCGCCTCGCCGCCGTCGATCAGCCAAATGTTGTGGCTCTGGCGGAGTCCGTTGACGCTGATGGTGAAGTTGGCTGCTACCGAAGTCGGCGTGTTGCTGTCGGGAAGCGCGGAGCTCACGCCCAGGCCGAGAGCGGCCAGCGCGGCGAAGTTGCGGTTCTCGGTTGCGATTTCACTGATCTGCTCGGAGCTGATCAGGGTGCTCACTACGTTCGAGTCGGTCTGCACTTGCAGGGCGTCGGCTTCCACTGTGACGGTCTGGTTTTCGGCGCCGACGGACAACTTGACGTCCACACGCACCGTCGAAGAAACGTTCACCACGACTCCGGTCTGTACGAAGCCCTGGAACCCCTTCGCGCTGACCTTCAGATCGTAGCTTGCCGGGTTTAGACCGCTGATTTGGTACAAGCCGGTCGCACCGCTTTCCGTGGTTTTTGCTGCTCCGGTGGCTGGGTCGGTAAGCACAATCTTGGCTCCCGCGACCACCGCTCCTGACGCGTCCGACACGATGCCTGTCAGATCCGAGTTAGCCTGCGCATACAATCCCGCGCACGCCAAAACAAAGATCAGAGGCAACAGGACGAACCTGTATCTCGCTAGTCTCATGGTGACCTTCCTTTTCAAATGGGTACAGCTGTGGTTGGCTTCGTACTGCTGTCGCTTCCCCGTCATTCAAAATAGGGCGGCCGATGTGCATCCCTTGATCCGGTTCGACCTTTTTGTCTCTGGCTCTCCCGTTCTCTCACCGTCACAGAAAGGTCTTCTGAGCACGGCTCACCACCCCGGCATCGTGCATTCGTGCGCGATGCCGCAGCGGCAGAACGATTGGAACCGGATGCAGACCGGAGACACTCCGCGAGCATTCGATTCACCAGTTGAACGTGAGTTGCGACCGGGCCATTTAATGCGTGCGAATCCAGAATTGTCAAGAAGAAAATCAATTTACTTGGCGATCCTTCCATCCGCTCATCATGCCCCATCTCGATGTATTTCGGCCTTCCGGATCGACCGGAATGCCTTGGCGCTCGGGGCGCCGTTGCGGGGTTCCACTTTGTTTGGTTTCGGAGTGCTCCT
>DASXXV010000078.1:0-15827 GCA_036502905.1 Occallatibacter sp.
GTCGCGTTGGTCGCACCCAGCGGAATCGTGCAGTAATTCGGTCCGGCGGCGGTCCAGAAAATTGGGCCCGGCAGCGGGTTACCCTTGTCATCGCTTGGTGTGCAGTTATAGGTCCACCCGCCAAATCCAACTCCGGCTCGAGCCGGCGCCGTTAACAGGACGGTCTGGCCGATGGGATAAATTCCCACGCAAACCGAACCGCCCGCATTCCCATCCGCGGCCCAGCCCGGCCCGCAATGGATCACGTCCGGGGTCCCCGTTGCGGAGGGAGCCGTTACCTCCCAATTCGTCGTATTCAGACCTTCGCCATAAACCGTCAGGGTGGCTTTCAGTGGCCCCGTTTGACCCGTCCAGCACGAGCCCGGCGTGGGCGGGTGCGTGGTAGGATCCGGCAATTGCAGAGGACAACTGAAGGTCGCCGTGGCGGTTTGTATGGTTTGGGTTGCCGGATCGGTGTACTCCGCGATGATGGTCGTGGACCCTGAGGCATAGGCCGTGACAATGCCCGCGCTGGCGCTGGATGTTCCTCCGCTGTTCGTATTCACCGGGAAGTAATCAGGAAACGACGAAATCCAGATGGTGTTCGGCGAATTGGTTACATCGCGGACATACGGCGGGCTTGAAAAAGTTCCAATCGCCAGGAACTGCCCCGTATCCTGCAAATCGCCCACGCTGATCTTCTCGGGAATAATCGTGAGCGACAGCAGCGGATTGGGCGGGGCCGTCAGCGCAACCGATACGCTGGCAGTGGCTGATACCACGGTATTGTCCGGATTGGTCCAGACCGCCGAAATCGTGGCGGTGCCCACACTCACCCCAGTTACGACCCCGTTGCCGGACGCCTGCCCGGAACTAACCGAGGCCACCGTGGGAATGCTGGAGGTCCATTTCAGTTGCGGAGAATTGGTGAGATCTTCGCTGAGGCCCGTCGACCCAGACGTGCCGATGGCGATGAATTGCCCCGTCTGGCCGGAGGCGGAAAGCGATTGCGTGCCCGGCGTAATCGTTAACGCCGTAATCGGTTCGGAGGCTCCGCTCAGCACCGTGAATGTCGATGTGGCGGAGGCGACCGTTTTGTCGGAGTTGGTGAGGATGGCCGTGATGGTCGCAGTCCCCTTGCCGACCCCCGTCGCCAGCCCCGCGGAGTTGATCGTCGCAACCGACGTGCTGCTGGAACTCCACGCAACCTGGCCGGTCACGTTCACGGTGGACCCGGCCGCATTCGACCCAATGGCGATAAACTGGCTCGATTCGTTCGGCAACGCCACCGATTGCGAACCGGGAATCAGGCTCAGGGATACGATGTCGTTGTTCGGAGATACGCTGCCGCCGGTCACCGTCATGGTGGCTGAGGCCGAGATGGAGCCGGGCAGGCTCGCCGTGAGCGTCGCCGTGCCGGCCGAAACAGCCGTCGCTACCCCCGTCGAACTGATGGTGGCGATCGCAGGCGCATTCGACGCCCACGTCACCATGGTCGTCACGTCCTGCGTGCTGGACGGATGCTTGCCGTGATGGATGATGCCGGTGGCGGAGAACTGGGCAGTCTGACCGGCGGCGAGCGACTGGGTCGCGGGCGTGATCTGGATCGTGCTGACGTCGGTATTGCTGCCACATCCAGCAGCCAGGAGGCCAAGGCCTGCAATCAAAACTCCACCTATACGAAAACGGTTCAACACTCGCCCCCTTGCGACCATCGCTGGTCTCCCCTCGTCTGCAACGCGCGGGTATATCTATGTCCTGTGATCTGCAACTCGCTTGCCATAGCGGATCGTTTGTTTAGAGGGACTTAGGCGCATTCCGGCGCCCGCCGGGCCGAAAGACGTAGACAGGCGTTTACGGGGCAATTTCCGCTGTGTATATCCGTATCCAGGGTTTCCAACCGTCTTTCAATCCCCGGCGGCACAGAAACTCAGCGCGGTTTGGCCTCGCCAACCGGCACGGGCTACACTTCTCGTCAGCATGGCCATCGCAGGCGAAAACTCTCCGGAAAGACTGGTCAGCGCCTCGCGCGCTGAGGAAGAGCAGAATTTTGAGCTGAAGTTGCGGCCGCGCTGGCTGCGCGAGTTCATTGGGCAGTCCAAGGCCAAAGAGCAACTCGCCATCGCTTTGGAGGCCGCCAAGTCGCGCGGCGACGCGCTCGATCACGTATTGCTGTTCGGCCCCCCCGGCCTGGGCAAGACAACGCTCGCCACCATCATCGCCAATGAACTGGACGTGGGATTCCAGCAGACATCGGGGCCCGCTCTGCAGATCCAGGGCGACCTCACGGCCATCCTGACAAACCTGCGGGAACGGCAGGTCTTATTTCTCGACGAGATCCACCGCATGCAGCCGGTCCTCGAAGAGAAACTCTACACCGCCCTCGAGGATTACAAGCTGGACATCATCATCGGCCAGGGTCCCGCGGCGCGCACCCACGTCATGGACATCAAGCCCTTCACCTTCATCGGGGCCACCACCCGGCCGGGATTGTTGAGTTCTCCGCTGCGGTCGCGGTTCGGCATCCTACTGCGCCTTGAGTTCTACACCGAGGACGAGTTGCGGTTCATCGTGGAGCGCTCGGCGGAGGTGCTGGGTGTCCCCATCGATCCGGACGGGGCGGCGGAAATTGCGCTGCGCTCGCGCGGAACGCCGCGCATTGCCAACCGCCTCCTGCGGCGCGTCCGCGACTATGCCCAGGTCCGCGGAACCGGCGCCATCGACCGGCCCACCGCTAACGCCGCACTCACCATGCTCGAAGTGGATGCCCATGGGTTCGACGAGATCGACCGCCGTCTCCTGCTGACCATCATGCAGAAGTACGATGGCGGCCCGGTCGGCTTGGGAACCCTGGCGGCCACGCTCGCCGAAGAGGAAGACGCCCTCGAGGAAGTCTATGAACCCTTCCTGATTCAGATTGGGTTCCTGGATCGCACCCCCCGCGGCCGCGTGGCAACCCGGCTAGCCTATGAGCACTTTGGGCTGAGCGTGCCCGGACGCCAACCCGGGCTGTTTTGAAGATAGTGATCAGTGTTCAGTGCTCAGCGGTCAGAGAATACGGGTTGCGCTCATACGGGCGTAGTTGGGTCGGGCTGGTTGGGGCGGAATCGTTCACCTGCGAGTTGTCGGGAGGTTTCTGAGACTGACCACTGCCCACTGGACATGCGACAATCATTCGCGTTGCCGCAGTGGCACCCCAACCAAGGAGAAAATTCCGCGATGAAGCGTTTTCTGATTTGTACGGGCCTTCTGGCCGCCGCAACCACCCTTTTTGCCCAGGGAAATCCCGCCAGCCCACCCGAAAAGGTCGCCGCCAATATCGGCGGCAGGTCGATCACCATTACCTATTCGTCACCCGCCGTCAAAGGTCGCGAGGGCCACATCTTCACTAAAGACGGGCTCATCAGCCATAACCCGCATTACCCGGTGTGGCGCGCGGGAGCCAATGGGGCCACCACGCTGGAGACCGATGGCGACCTGCAGATCGGCAACCTCACCGTCCCCAAAGGCAAATACACCCTGTTCGTCGATATTTCCGATCCCGACCAGTGGGTGCTGATCGTCAACAAGAAGACCGGGGAATGGGGACTGGCCTATGACTCTACCCAGGACCTGGGCAAGGTGAAAATGCAGATGTCATCGCCGCCCTCCTTGGTCGAAAACCTGAAATACACCATCGACGACCTGGGCGGCGGCAAGGGTAAGATCACCCTGGCCTGGGAGAACCATGCCGCGTCGGTGCCCGTCTCTGCCCATTGATTTTGCCCGGCAGGATTCAGACCGCAACTCGTTCAGTTTCCCTTCCTGACGGACAAAATCCGTCGGGAGGGGAGCCTCATATGGAATCGTGAATTCCTTCCCGTTAAAATAAGAAAAGAACAGATCCTCCGGAGCCAGTCAAATTGCCCCTTTACGAGTATCGGTGCACCCAGTGCAGTCACCACTTCGAGAAAATTCAGAAATTCAATTCTGAACCGGAGGTGGCGTGTCCCAAGTGCGGCGGCCAGTTGGAACGTCCGCTGACCGCGCCCGCACTCCAGTTCAAGGGCGCCGGGTGGTACGTCAACGACTACGCTCCTAAGAGCGGTTCGAGTCGCGCCGACAAGTCCACGGACGGCTCCGCCGAATCAAAGCCGGCATCCGATTCGAAGCCCGAGTCAGACTCGAAGTCTGCGTCAGACTCGAAGTCTGCATCAGATTCGAAATCTGCATCAGATTCGAGGCCCGCGACGACCGAATCCTCCTCCAGGTCTGCGGCTGCTTCCAGCAAGCCGGGCACATCCACGTAATCCCTTTCCTCCGCACCCGGCCCTCCCTCCCCCTCGACGCGACAAATCGTTGGTCAGAATGAGGTCCCCGGCGCGGCAACCGCATTTTTTGGCCCGTTGCCTTCGCAACCCCTCCACAAGTGACGCCGGTTTGCGCGACAATAGTCAGCAATGGCGAAGCGGTTCGTTGGTGCCAGTGCGAGCTTCGTTGCGGCTCCGCGCCTGGCGGTGACGACTTTGGTGCTGTGCCCCCTCATCGCCTGGTGCGGCTCGCATAAAAAATCGGCCCCCGCGGAGCCCCCGCCGGTCCGCGCCACCCTCAAGCCGACCGCCACCATTCCCATTGAGCCGCTGGGTTTTTCCGCGCCCGCCACGTTCTACCTGGGCACCCGCAATTCCCTGATCTCCCTGGACTTCCTGGACGAGGATCGCCTGCTCCTTACCTTCCGCGTTCCCGGCTTGATCCACCGCGATCACCCCGACGTTCCCACCCCGGAACACCAGGATCGGCAGGTTCGGGTGGTCGTCCTTCACATCCCCGACGGGGCCGTCCAGGCGGAAACCGTGTGGACCCTGCATGACCGCAGGCGGTACCTGTGGATGCTGGACAATGGGCAATTCCTGCTGCGCGACCGCGACGAACTGAAACTCGGGGATGCCAGCCTGCAACTCAAGCCGTTTCTGCGTTTTCCTGGCCCCGTGCTGTGGATCGAGTTGGATCCCAACCGTAAGTACGTGGTCACCGGCTCGTCTGAACCACCCACCTCAGCCTCCAAGGACGACGAAGTTGTCAAACCACCGGCGGCTGGGGCCACCCTGGTGAGCGATGATCCAAAGCCGGCGACCGAACCCGACCTGGTCCTGCGGATCCTGCGGCGCGACTCGGGCAAAGTGATGCTCGTTACCCACGTGAAATCGGCCGTCCACCTGCCCATTAATTCCGATGGCTTCCTGGAGACGCTGCGGGGCAACGGCAAGGCGTGGCTCTTGAACCTCACTCACTTCGACGGCGGCAGCACCATCCTGGGCAGCGTGGATTCCTTCTGCTCGCCGATGCTCGACTTTGCCTCTCCGCGCGAGTTCCTGGCCACCACCTGCCAATCCGACGGCGATCCGCGGGTGGTCGCCATGACCACCGGGGGCCGCCGCTTATGGGAAAACTCAGGCTCCGGTTCCATGATCTGGCCGGTGCTGATCACCGGCGGCGATGGCTTGCGCATCGCCCGCGAGACCCTGATGGTGAATCATGGCGTAAATGCCTTCGCTCCTCTGGGAACGGAAGATATCAAAGGACAGGATGTGCAGGTGTTCGACGCTGCCACCGGAAAAGTGGTTTTGCGGGCCCAGGCCAGCCCGGTGTTCGACGTCGGCGGGAACGTGGCCATTTCTCCCTCCGGGCTCCGCGCCGCCATCATCATGGCCGATAGCCTGCAAGTTTTTGATCTGCCGCCGGCCCCGCCGCTGCCTTCTGACTCCGCTCCGACATCTAAGCACTGAGGAACAGGCCGCGGGATGCGAAGGTTCGCCATTCCCATGTAAACTGGCCTGCGGGAGACTCTTGCTTGGAAACGGCTGTCGTGCGATACACGGCCGCGGCGCTCACCGACCGCGGGCGTAAGCGCCCAACCAACGAAGACGCTTTTGGTTTTTCTGTCGAACACGGAGTGTACGTGGTTTGCGACGGGATGGGCGGAGCCGCAGCCGGAGAGATCGCCAGCTCCATCGCCGTGGACGAACTTCTTCGCCACCTCGCATCGAGGCCCAACCAGGGCGTGCCCCTCTCGCAACTGGCCGAAAAAGCTGTAACCGAGGCCAACCAGGCCGTCTTCTCGCGCGCGCAGCGCAACCAGCGCCTCAGCGGCATGGGAACCACGATGGTGGCGCTGCTGGTTGCGGAGCGGCGCGCGTGGGTGTTGAACGTGGGCGACAGCCGCGCTTACCGGGTGCGCGCCGGCCGCCTGGAGCAGCTCACTCTCGACCACTCCCTCGTGGAAGAGCAGGTGCGCATGGGGCGCATGAGCCACTCCGAAGCGCTCCGCTCGCCCCTGCGTAACGTGATCACGCGGGCCCTGGGAACTCAGAACTCCGTTACCCCGGACTGCTTCGAGCTGCAGACCGAGCCGGGCGATGTGTTCATGCTGTGTTCCGACGGCCTCACCCGCGAACTCACCGACCCTGCCATTGAAGCCATCCTAAACTGCAATGTGACGCTCGATGACAAATGCGCGCGGCTGATCGTGGCCGCCAAGAAGGCCGGCGGGCACGACAACATCACCTGCATCCTGGTGCAGGCGCTGGCCTGAATGCAGGCGCTGGCCTGGTGCAGGCGCTGGCCTGAGATTTTCGTCACATTTTGCATTCCCCGCGCAACCGCGTTGCGGATACCGTGTTGAGGGCCATTGGAGTACCACACGCGTTTCCCGAGGTCGACCGCGATGCGTTTCCCTATCCTTGCCGGGGCAATCCTGTCTGTTGCCTGTGCCTGGTCCATCGCAGAAAAACCCCCGCGGCCGGAGGATCTCCCCTCGCCGGAGTCCGTCATGGCCCGGGTCGGCGAAAACCAGGACCGCGCCGAGGCCGAACGCGCCCACTACGTTTATCTGCAGCACGCCAAAATGACGTCCCGCCGTGGCAGTACCGTGATGTGCGAGGAAATCACCGAGTACCGCATGACTCCTTCCATTGACGGATCAAAGGGGCAGCTGCTCAAACTCGACGGCCGGCAGCTGACAAACCACAAGTACATTCCCTATCACGCGCTGTCGCCGGAGCAGGCCAAAGCCGAGGAGCTCGAAGAGAAGCAGAAGGAGGCGGAAAAGCGCGCGGCGAAGAAGGGCGCCAGCAAAGACCCGCCCAAGGAGCCCGAGAAGAAAGAGGAGGATGCCCCGGACACGATTCGGGTCGACATCAAAGACGACAGCATGGATCGGGACATCGTCGAAAACATTCGCGGGAACCTGATCCACGACAAATCAAAAGACGGCATCAGCGCACACCTGTTTCCGCTTACGTCGAAAGAGCAGGCGAACTACGCATTCAGAATGGTGGGTCGCGAGCGCATGAATGGCCGCGACGTTTTTCACATCGCCTTCCGCCCCAAAAAGAAGGATGACTTCGGCTGGAGCGGCGACGCCTACGTCGATACCACCGCCTACCAACCCGTGCTCATCACCACCGGCATGGCCCGAAAAATCCCTTTCGCAGTGCGCACCCTGCTGGGGACCAATTTTCCCGGGCTTGGGTTTACCGTCACCTACGCTCCGCAGCCGGATGGCGTCTGGTTCCCGGTTTCGTTCTCCACCGAATTCAAAATCCACGTACTGTTCTTCTTTCACCGCGAGATCATCCTCGATGCCCAGAACCGCGAGTTCGAGAAGACCCACGTCACCTCGCGCATTGTGGGCGAAGCGACTCCTGTGGAGGAGAATCAGCCCTGAATCGTCGCCCCCGTGCCTCGATCGAAGCCGTCTCGCACTCGCGCCCGATTCGAAACAGAGCGTCAGCATTTCGACGGATGCAGACTGAAAGACCTGCCCAATCGGACAGGTCTTTGTTGGCGGCTTGAATGGCTGGCTGTTACTTTTCGCTCGCCGTCGCCAGCTTGGCTTCGGCTTCGGCGATGACTTGCAGGGCTTTGTCGTAAGCTTCTTCGCTGTCGCCGGCTTCATTCCACATCTTCTGGCCGCGATCAAGCTGCTCGTGGGCGCGGTTCACGTCGATCTCCTGGGGCTTGAGCGCGTCATTGGCGAGAATGGTGACGCGCTCGGGAAGCACTTCCACAAATCCCCAGCTCACGTTGTAGATCTGCTCGCCGCCCGCACCGCCGCCGTGAATGCGGACGTCGCCCGCCCCGAGTTCAGCCAGCAGCGGCGCATGGCCGTAGAGCACTTCCATGTAGCCGTTCTTCGCCGGCAGCTCGACGGCGTCTGCCGTCTGCTCGAAGAGAATGCGCTCGGGAGTCACCAGCCGGACGCGAAGCGAATTGGATTCATCAGCCATGGGGCTCCTTGCAGTCGCCAGGGATCAGGGGGCAGTGGTCAGGGGTCAGTTGGTTTCGTTCGCGATGCAAGGCTTTGCTGATCCCTGATCCCTGAACCCTGATCCCTGCCCTTACGCCGTCGCCTTCAGCTTTTCGGCGGTTTCGAGCACTTCTTCGATAGCGCCCTTCATATAAAACGCCTGCTCCGGAACGTCGTCGTACTTGCCTTCGAGTACGCCCTTGAAGCTGCGCACCGTGTCCGCGATCTTGACGTAACGGCCCGGAATACCGGTGAACTGTTCGGCCACGTGGAAGGGCTGCGACAGGAACTTCTGAATCTTGCGAGCACGGTTCACGGTGAGCTTGTCTTCGTCCGACAGCTCGTCGATGCCCAGAATGGCAATGATGTCCTGCAGGTCCTTGTAGCGCTGCAGAATCCTCTTCACCCCCTGGGCGACGTCGTAATGCTCCTGGCCGACGATACGGGCAGAGAGGATGCGCGACGTGGAGCCCAGCGGATCCACGGCCGGGTAGATGCCGAGTTCCGAGAGTGGGCGGCTCAACACGGTAGTGGCGTCGAGGTGCGCGAAGGTCGTAGCCGGCGCCGGATCGGTGAGGTCGTCGGCCGGCACGTAGACGGCCTGGACCGACGTAACCGACCCCTTGCTGGTGGACGTGATGCGCTCCTGCAGTTCTCCCATTTCCGTGGCCAGGTTGGGTTGATAGCCCACTGCGGACGGCATGCGCCCCAGCAGCGTAGACACCTCCGAACCAGCCTGCGTGAAGCGGAAGATGTTGTCGATGAAGAGCAGCGTGTCGGCGCCTTCCTGGTCGCGGAAGTACTCGGCCACAGTGAGGCCGGTGAGGGCCACGCGCAGGCGCGCTCCCGGCGGCTCGGTCATCTGGCCGTAGACCAGGGCGCATTTCGACTCCTGCCACTTGCCCGGCTTGATGACGCCCGACTCGGTCATTTCGGTCCACAGGTCGTTGCCTTCGCGGGTGCGCTCGCCCACGCCGGCGAATACCGAAAAGCCGCCGTGGTTCTTGGCGACATTGTTGATGAGTTCCATGATCACCACGGTCTTGCCCACGCCGGCGCCGCCGAACAGGCCGATCTTGCCCCCCTTCAAGAACGGCTGAATCAGATCGATGACCTTGATACCGGTCTCGAACATCTCCTCGTGCGTGGTCTGCTCGTCGAACAGCGGGGCAGGGCGATGAATGGGATTCCGCATCGTTTCGCCGATAGGGCCGAGTTCATCGACCGGTTCGCCGATCACATTGATCACGCGCCCCAGTGTTTCTTTGCCCACCGGCACGCGGATCGGTCCGCCGAGGTCGATCACCTTCATGCCCCGGACCATGCCGTCGGTGGCTTCCATCGCTACGGTGCGCACGCGGCCTTCGCCCAGGTGCTGCTGCACCTCGAGGATCACGCTGATGGGCGCCGGAACGGTGAAACCGTCGCTCGTGACCCGCAGCGCCTGGTAGATGGGCGGCATGGTCGCTTCTTCAAACTGCACGTCCACCGCCGGACCGGAAACCTGGATGACTTTGCCTGTGTTCTCTGCCATTTCAAAACAGCTCCTAGCTTCTAGCTACTTGCTCCCAGCTCGGTTCATTTGCGCCTCTGCTTTTAGCTCGAAGCTAGAGGCTAGGAGCTAGTAGCTGCTTCTTACACCGCGGCCGCGCCGCTGACGATCTCGATGATTTCCTTGGTGATGGCCGCCTGGCGCACGCGGTTCATCTGCAGCGTGTAGGCGTCGATCATGTCGGAGGCGTTGTTGGATGCCGAATCCATGGCGGTCATGCGGGCGGCGTGCTCGGCCGCCACCGATTCGGCCATGGCGTGATACAGCATCGAAGCAATGTACTGAGGCAGCAGTCCGTTGAACAGTTCCTCCGGCGGCTGCTCGTAAATATAGTCCACGTTGGCGGTGCCGAACTTCCTGGCTTCCTCGTCGGCTTCGCGCGTGTCGGCCGGCTCCAGCGGCACGCCGGCACTGACGGCGGCCTGGGCGGCGCGTTCCTTTTCCTCGACGGTGGGCTCCGCGGCGCCCGTAATCTGCGGGTGCCCGATTTCGATGATCGGCAAGAGCTTCTCCACGACCACCCGCTGAGCGATCACCGATTTGAATTCGTTGTAGACGATGTAGGCGGCGTCAATCTCTTCGTGGCAGTAGCGGTCGATAATGTTCCGGGCGAGTTCGAACACACGCCCAGCCTCGAGTTTCTCCAGCATGCCGGGGTGGTCGCCGGTCACTTCCAAAGAGCCTTTGCGGTCTGCGCGAACCCGGATTTTGCCACCGTCCTCCGTGGTCTGTTCGTTGTAGACAGCCAGGGGATAACGGCGGCGCACCTGGTCGCGGCCTTTGCGGCCTACTGCCTCGATATCGATTTCACGGCCCTGGTTGTTGCTGATGAAGGCCAGAGCGGCTTTGACGATATTGGAGTTGAAGGCGCCGGCGAATCCCTTGTCGCCGCTGACCACCACCAGCAGCACGCGCTTTTCCTCGCGCGTGGCGAAGAGGGAATGGCGCAGATTGAATGTTTCCGGATCGTAGATCTCGATGCGGCGCTTGAGAGACTCCAGCACGCTGCTGATCATCTTGGCGTAAGGGCGCGCCGCCATGGCCCGCTCCTGCGCGCGGCGCAGCTTGGCGGCCGACACCATCTTCATGGCCTTGGTGATCTGCCGCATGTTTTTTACGCTGCGGATGCGGCGCCGTAAATCGAGTACATTTGCCATAAAATTCCAGGGGTTCTGATCCCTGATCCCTGCCTTTACGCCGAAACGGCAGCTTCCTGTTGCTGACTCACGAAGTTGGCCTTGTATTCCTTGAGAGCGGCGTGCAACCGATTGCGGAGGTCGTCGTCGAGCTGTTTCTTTTGCGTCAGCTCGTCGATTAGCTGCTGTTGGCCGCTATCCAGATACGAGTAAAGACCATCTTCGAAACTGCGGATCTGCTCGATTTTCAGGTCGTCCAGGTAGCCCTGCGTGCCGGCAAAGAGGATCACAACCATCTTCTGCCAGGGCAGGGGCTGGAACTGGGGCTGCTTGAGAAGTTCCGTCAGGCGCGACCCGCGGTTTAACTGCTTCTGCGTGAGCGGATCCAGGTCGGAGCCGAACTGCGCAAAGGCCGCCAATTCTCTGTACTGCGCAAGGTCAAGCTTCAGCGTAGAACCCACCTGCCTGACCGCCTTGACGGCCGCCGAAAAGCCCACACGCGAAACCGACAGGCCGACATTGACCGCCGGGCGCACGCCGGAGTTGAACAGGTCCGTCTCCAGAAAGATCTGGCCGTCGGTAATAGAGATGACGTTGGTCGGAATGTAGGCCGAGACGTCGCCGGCCTGCGTCTCGATAACGGGCAGCGCGGTGAGCGACCCGCCGCCCCGCTCCTTGCTCAGCTTGGAGGCGCGCTCCAGCAGCCGGGAGTGCAGATAAAACACGTCGCCGGGATAGGCTTCGCGGCCCGGCGGACGGCGCAGCAGCAGCGAAATCTCGCGGTACGCCATGGCGTGCTTGGAGAGATCGTCGTACATCACCAGCGCATGCTTGCCATTGTCGCGGAAGTACTCGCCCATCGCGCAGGCCGAGTAGGGGGCGAGGTAAAGCATAGGCGCGGGCTCCGAAGCCGAGGCGGCCACAATGATGGTGTGCCCCATGGCGCCGGCTTCGGTGAGCGTCTGCACCACCTGCGCGATCGACGAGCGCTTCTGGCCGATGGCGCAGTAAATGCAGATGAGGTTGTTTTTGGCGTTGTTGATGATGGTGTCGAGCAGGACAGCGGTTTTGCCGGTCTGGCGGTCGCCGATGATGAGTTCGCGCTGCCCGCGGCCGATGGGGATCATGGCGTCGATAGCCTTCAGACCCGTGGCCATCGGCTCACGGACGCCCTGGCGGTCGATGATGCCGGGCGCGATGCGCTCGACGGGGAGCGACTCGGTCGCGGCGATGGGACCCTTATCGTCAATGGGCTGACCAAGCGTGTTCACCACCCGCCCGATCATGGCTTCGCCCACGGGCACGGAAAGGATCTTGCCGGTGCGCTTGACCTCTTCGCCTTCCTTCAGCTCCGTGTAGTCCCCCAGCACCACGGCGCCCACCTGGTCCTCTTCGAGCGAAAGGGCGAGCCCCGCAATCCCGTGCGAAAAACTGAGCAACTCGCCGGCCATGACCTTGTCCAGGCCATGAATCCGGGCGATCCCGTCGCCGAGGGACACGATGCTCCCCACCTCGTCCACCTGGATCTTCGAATCGTAGTTCGCGATCTGGTCGCGAAGGAGTTGCGTAATCTCGTCTGCCTTGATTTGAGCCATTGTGCGTACCTCAGGGGTCAGGTGTCAGGGTTCAGGGATCAGTTTTCGGCGTTGCCGCAAGCCTTCGATCTCTGAACGCTGACATCCACTCCCGATTGAACCTCTATCGCTGCTGAGTCCTCAGACTCGTCACAATCAGGCGGCAGTTTTCTGACCCCTGATCCCTGTTCCCTGATCCCCGGCGGGCCTCAGCCCGACACCAACGCTTCTCTTAAGCGCTCCAGGCGACCGCGGATGGAGCCGTCATAAACCGTCGACCCGATGCGCACCACGGTGCCGCCTAAAATGTCCTTGTCCAGCTTGAACGTAGCCTGCACTTGCGTGCCGGCCAGCTTCGCCGCACCCTCGATCAGCGACCCGCGCTCCGGTTCGCTCAACTCCCGCGCGGTCACGATCTCCGCTTGCCGGATGCCCAGGCGCTCCTGCATCTCGGCCCGCCAGGCGACAGTCACTTCGTGAATGTGCGCCACCCGATCGTGGTTGATCAAAACCGCGATCAGGTTGCGAAGCTCGCGCTGCAGCCCCAACTGGCGGTTCATCTTGTCCAGAATCGCCACTTTCTGCGGCGCCGGGATGGATGGGTCCTCGAAAACTTCCCGCAGCTCCCGGCTGCCATCCCAGGTAGCCAGAAAGTCGTCCAGCTGGCGATTGATCGCCGCCGCATCGAGATGCGCGGAACCGACCACGTCGGCGAAGGCGCGGGCGTACCGCGAGGCAAAGGCTGACATTTACTTCGCGCCTCCCCGCGCTGCGCCGTTCCCGCCGCTCTGGGCCTCGCTGATGAATTCGGCAATCAGGGCGCGATCCGTGTCCGGCGTGAGCGCCAATTGCTTTGCCGCCTGCTCAATGGCGAGGTCGGCAGCGAAATGCCGCAGACTGCGGCGCGCGTGCGCAGCGGCGGCGCTGATTTCCTGCTCGGCGGAGGCGACAATGCGCGCCCGTTCCTCTTCGATGCTGGCCTTGATGCGCACCTCGTCCTGCTTGCTTTCCTCTTCCACCTGCGTCCGGATCTTGCCGATCTCTTCATCCAGCCGCGACAGTTGGGCCTCCACCGCACTGAGGCGTGCATTGGCGTCCTCGCTGGTCTTCCGCGCAGTCTCGAGGTTGTGGCTGAGGGTTATCTTGCGCTTGCGAAGAACCTTGGGAAGAACCTTCGCCAGGGGAATGATGATGCACAGCAGAATGATGGTCGCGTTGATCCATTCGAAGCTGCGAGCCGTCTGCTCGATGTGCTTGTTCCGGAGCTCCACCTTCTCCGGTTCCGTGGCATTTTTGTCGTCGTGGAAGATCGTGTCCGAAATCGAGCCCACCAAGGGCGTATGCCGGAAGAGGATGGTCTCCTCTTCCTCTTCCTTCTTCTCTTGCCCGGGCTGGGCCGGCAGACCCTGGGCCTCGCTGGCGCCCGGTTTGGCGGCGTGACTCTGGGCCGCCGAACCCTGCTCCTGTGCGACGGCACCTGCCGGAATGGCGATTGCCCCCGCAATCAGCACAACCAGGAATGCAACCCGATACACGATCGCCGGCCAACGGAAATGACAGGGAACTCTCAACGCGTACTCCCGGCCGCCAGCGGTAAAACCGCGCGAACCACCTGGCGGGCGAGATCTGCAGCCGAAGCCTGGATTGCCTGCCGCGCATTTCCCGCCTCGGCATCCAGCTCCGCCTTGGCCTGGCCCACCCGCAGCCCGGCTGCCTTGCGGGTCTCATCCAGCGCCGCGTCCCGTTCCGCGTTCCACTGCTTGATGCGCTGCTCGCGGACCTTGAAGATCTCCGCGCGGGCCTGGCGCAGCTTGTGGGCATAGTCTGCCGCGCGAGCTTCTGCCTGGGCAATCGCCCGGTGGGCTGCCTCGATGGCCCCTTCCGTCCGCGCGCGCCGCTCCTCCAGAGTCCTGGTCAGCGGCTTCTGAACCAGGTACTGGTAGCAAAGCACCAGCACGATAAACAGCAAAGCCGTGGGCACGGACCCCAGAAGCAATTGCCCCACCTGGTCCACCAGGGACGCCTGGGGGTGCGGGGCCGTTGCTTCAGCCGCAAACATGAGAATCCCGGCTTGTCGAATGAGCTCAATCATGCAGGTAATCGACTTTAATCAGGCCTTCCTGTGTCGGCGAACTTACTTTTGTATCAGGGCAGACCCTGCAAATGCAATGCGCAGAGGTGGTTTTGACAGGCTCCTGTGACCGCAGTCACGAATCCTAAAAAAGGGCTTGATTTCCAGGGAAACTGTCCTACACTTAAAACTACCACCTAGACCCGGTTCAGGGTCCAGCGGGCGGCCGGTTTCGGGAAAACCTTCCACTCCCGATTCCGGTTAGCCCGCCTCATACTTTTCAGGGCAATTTTTGTTAAGGATGTTCGCTGCTGGCGCGGTTTGCGTTCCGGTCTACGCGAAAAGCCCACCTCGGCTGAAGAACCGCGCGTTTGCGTGGTTTTCTCGCGTTTCCACGGCCTCGCCGTCAACCCCAGCAACATCCCCGGACAGTGGATCTCGCCGGGACATTATGGCTTCACCGCGTTGGTCATGAACGTTGCAAGATTGTTTTTCAGTTGTGCAAGGCATCCACGTTCAAGCCGGAGTCTCCCAGGCTCGATGGCTGTTGAACGATACTGGGACGGAGCCTGGCAATGGGAAGACGCATTCGCGAACAATGCGCGCTCGCGAACAATGCGGCCCGCAATTCGTCTTGCCCACCATGCAACCGCAGGCCGCACCCCCATCTTCTTACCCTGCATTACGCGTTGGCCTGCTTTGGCGTTGCCTGGTTTTAGGCGTTGCCTACTTTAGGGCGTTACCTGGTTTCAGGCGAGAATTATCACCGCCTCTCTTGCTTTGTGGTCCTTAGTGCGGCGAACGACTCCGTACGTTGCGAAGACTTGGAATTTCCGATTGCAGTAATGGGCGCGCTCCCCCAGGGCCGTCTGCGGTGTGGAATGAAGAGCGAGTTATCCAGGTATTTGTTCCTTTTCGTAACCCTGCTGTACAGCATCTCTCTGTTGTGCACGGGGTGCGGAGGCGGCAGCAAAGCGCCGATGGCTGCCGCCGCCGCCAGTATCGCTGTAACCTGCAACCCCGCATCCGTTGAGCCGAAGGGCACGTCGCAATGCAGCGCCACCGCGCAAACTGGTTCCACGGTCAACTGGTCCGCCAGCGGCGGCACCATCAATGCCACCGGTCTGTTCACCGCACCAGCCTCCATGGGCAACATCGTGGTCACCGCGACCAGCAGCAAGGATCCCTCGGTGACAGGGACGGCAATGATTAACGTTCAGAACCAGAC
>DASXXV010000079.1:0-88467 GCA_036502905.1 Occallatibacter sp.
GGCATCACGCCGAAGGGTGTTGCGTTGGCTCTAAGCTCTTCTTGATCATGATTAAGACTGCTATCCCCGAGCGGTTGACTTGTTTCATGACCGACGAGCGCGGTGAGCTATGTTCGAACGCGACTCAACCCGGGGTGCGGCTTCAACCGGACTGGATCCTTCCCGGCCTGAGCCAGGGGAGGCCCAATTGCCTGCGGTTGGAGTATTGCCCGAAAAATTCGCTGACCGAGGCTCGCACGACCGCTTTTTGCGCGGATGGTTGCCACGCTCCGCGGCGGTAATTGCGGAGGTCGGAATCGCGTTCCTGGTTCGCGAACTGGTGGCACACCACCATCCGGGATTCGCGCCTTTCATCACCTTTTATCCCGCCGTTCTCCTGGCTTCCTTGCTGGACGGCATGTGGTCCGGAATCGCGGTCACCGCTCTCGCCACGGTGGTGGCTGAGATCTGGATTTTCGCCCCCGCGGGCCGGATGGAGGTGACGGATCCCTACGAAATCGCCAGCCTGGGAATCTTCTTCCTGTTCGGTATCTCGTTATCTATTGTCGTGGAGCTCTATCACCGGAACCGCGAGAAGCTGGCTGCGTACCTGGTGGGCCAGGCGGTGTCCCGCGAGCGCAGCACCCGGGACTCGGAGCGCAAACTGGCGGAGTCTGTGCATGCCGAACGCCAGCGCCTGCTCGACGTGATGGAGGCGCTGCCGGCCATGGTGAGCCTGCGGAGGCCCGATCATAAGATCTCCTTTGCCAACCGCGGCTTTCGGGAGAAATTCGGAGACCCCGAAGACCGGCTGTGCCACGAGATGCGTTTTGGCCGTTCGGAGCCATGCCAGGATTGCGATACGTTTCTGCCGCTCCAGACCGGCGCGCCGCATCATCGCGAGGTCTCGTTTCCCGACAACACTCTCATGGAGGCGTACGATTTCCCCTTCATCGATCTCGATGGATCATCGCTCATTCTGGAGATGGGCATCGACGTAACCGACCGGCGTCGGGTCGAGACCGAGTTGAAGCGTCATCGCGAGCACCTCGAGGAGTTGGTGGCCGAGCGAACCCGGCAGGTGGAAGCGGCCAACGCGCAGCTCGAAGCCGAAATCCGCGAAATGGACAAAGCCAGGCAGGAGCTGAGCGAGAGCCGGGCCAAACTGCAGGCGGCCCTCTTCAGCATGAAAGACTCGGTGATCATTACCGACACCGAGGGCCGGTTCGTAGAATTCAACGATGCATACGCAAACCTGTACCGCTTCAAAAACAGGGAGGAATGCGTACGAAGCTTCTCCGAGTTTTCGCATCTGTTCGAAGTATTCACGATTGATGGAGAACCGCTGCCGAACGAGATGTTCCCCACGTGGCGGGCGCTGCGCGGCGAAACGGAGACCAATGTCGAATACCTGTATCGCCGCAAAGACACGGGAGAATCGTGGATAGGAAGCCTCTCATTTGCCCCCGTGCGCGCAGAGGACGGTTCGATCACCGGCGCGGTGATCACAGCCCGTGATGTGACCGACCGCAAGCGCGCCGAAGAGGCTTTGCGCGAAAACGAGAAGATTGCGCTGCAACGCGAACAGTTCCAGGCATTGGCCGAGCGTCTGCGGCGAGCCCGCGAGGAAGAGCGAACCCGGGTGGCACGCGATCTGCACGACCAGATCGGCCAGATCCTGACCGCCATCAAACTGGACCTGACGTGGATGGGCCGTCATCTGCCCAAGGGCAAGGACGAGTTGCGCGAGCGACTGCATGGCACCATCAGCCTGATCAATGAAGGGGTGCGGTCCGTGCGCATCATCTGCAGTGGGCTGCGTCCCGGCGTCCTGGACGATCTCGGGCTGGCGGCAGCCATCGAGTGGCAAGCCAATGAGTTTGCAGCTCGGACCGGCATCGAGTGCGTGGTCTCCGTCCCAGTCATCGATTTGACCCTGGAAGGGGAGCAGTCTACCGAGTTTTTCCGCATCTTCCAGGAGTGCCTGACCAATGTCATGCGCCATGCCGAAGCCAGATCCGTCAGCGTCACGCTGCGGGAAGATGACGGAGAGCTGGTGCTGGTGGTGACCGACGACGGAAAGGGCTTCCTCGAGTCGGAGGTCTCGGATTCCCTAGGATTTCTGGGAATGAAAGAGCGGGCGCAGGTGTGCGGCGGGAGCCTGGATATTGCCAGTTCGCCCGGGAGCGGTACCACCGTGGCGCTGCGTGTGCCCCTCCACCTCGCCTCGCTAGGCAAAAGCAACTATGCACATTCTGATCACTGACGACCACGCCGTCGTGCGCCGCGGGCTGAGGGAGATCCTGGCGGACTCCTTGAAGGACGCTACTTTCTCCGAAGCCGGCAACGCCGACGACGCGCTGCGGGTGCTGGCACGGAATTCCACGCAGATCCTCGTGCTGGACATCAATATGCCCGGCCGCAGCGGGCTCGATGTTCTCAAAGACGTCAGGCGCAGCTATCCGCGACTGCCGGTGATCATACTCAGCGTGCAGCCCGAAGACCAGTATGCGATGCGGTGCCTGCGCGCCGGAGCCTCGGCCTATATCAACAAGGACAGCGCGCCGGAAGAACTGGCGCAAGCGGCACGCAAGGTGCTGGGCGGGGGCCGTTACGTGAGCGCGGGGCTGGCGGAAAAATTGGTGACTATCCTGGACGACGACGCCAGCAAGCCGCGGCATGCGCTGCTTTCGGACCGCGAGCTGGAAGTAATGCTCTTGATCGCCTCAGGGGTTTCCCTCACCGAGATCGGCAATCGGCTGCACGTGAGCGCCAAGACGGTAAGCACGTACCGCACTCGGGTGATGGAGAAGATGCAGACCCGGAGCAACGCCGAGCTGACGCGTTACGCGGTGGCGCAAAACCTGATCGAGTAGCTTGAATCCTGATTGGCGGATGTGCTCTTACGATCCGCCCCGCCGGGTGAACTGGACTCCCTGAATCCTGCCCGCATCCAGCACGAACCCCGACACCCGGTGGTTCGCGTCACGCGTGAATCGCAGCGTGCCAAGTTGCCCGGTAAAGACGTCCGCAGTCGCAGGACGCAGGGGGTCGGGCTTGCTCTTGAGCCGCAGCAATGTCAGCATGTCTGCACGTACCTCGAATCGGTACACTGGGTCGATTTCCTCGCTTACATAGGTTCCCGCGTACTCGCCGAGCTGTGCCGGAGTCGGGTCTACAGTGGCTACCGACTCATAAATCTCCGGCTTCTCACCATCCCATGACTGCTCGATGTGCGCCGGCTTGCCTTCCGCGGCAGCCACAAAATGCACGTCCAGGTGCGCGCCCCATGAAACCTCGCCGATATGAAAATGCGATTCGGCAAACGGCTTCAATGGGTGATACTCATCCCCGCCGAAATCCACCATGAGCGCGCCATCCTTGAGGACTATTCTCTGGTAATCATTGTCGTCGCTCTTCCAGTAGGTTCCCGCCACGGCTTTCATCTGCTCCGCGGTCATGGAGATGACTCCGGTCTTCGCCGGCTCCTTGGGGGCAGCCGCCACGGGCTCCTTGATGTCCTTCGCTAAAACGATATCCGCCACCTGGTGCAGCAGCGAGTCCGGTGCGGCCTCGGCGGAATTGCATAAGACGGATGCTCCAAAATGCTGATCGGGAAAGCGCTCGATGGCGGAGCGATACCCCGCATCCGCTCCCCCATGACCTACGGTGCGCAGTCCTTTATACGTCCCGATCGCGAGACCGGAAGCATAGTCCTGGTCTTTGCCGCTGTTCAGCTTTCCCGTCTCCAGCATCTGCTGAATGAAGGCCGGGCCGCCGACCCGCGGATGATAGAAGTTTTCGTCCCACATCTGCAGATCTTCTACCGTGGTGTGCAGGCTGGTGGCGCCGGCGGTGTCGAAGTTGGTCAAGCTCATGCGGAACGGCTTGCCCTCTCCCCCCTGCTCATAGCCCAGCGCGTCGTGCTTGATCACCTCTTCGTGATCGTCACGGAAATGGGTGTGCGTCATCCCCAGCGGCGCAAAGATGTTCTGGCTCGTAAATTCGCGCAGCGACATGCCGCTCACTCTCTTCACCACCAGCGCAAGCAAGGTGAAACCCGTGTTGCTGTATAAGAACTTCTCGCCGGGCTTGAAGTTGAGCGCCTTCTGGTGCACCATAACCGACATCACGTCGTCATCGGTGATCAGGTCCTGCGAATAGCGCCATCCGGCCAGCCCCAGCAGCGCCCATTGATCGCGCAGCCCGCTGGTGTGGTGCATCAGGTGGCGCAGCGTAATGCGCTCGCCGAAATCGGGCAACTCCGGGATGTATTTGTGCACGTCATCGTCGAGGGAGAGCTTGCCCTGTTGCGCCAGCAGCAGGATGGATGCCGCCGTGAATTGCTTCGACATGGAGGCCACGTGAAACACCGTTTCGGGCGTAATCGGCACGTCGTCGTTCAGGTTGGCCATCCCGTAGCCATGCTTGTAGACAATCTGACCGTCTTGGTAGATTCCCAGCGCGCACCCGGGCGAGTCCTGCCGGTTCCATTTTTCGAATACCTTGTCGACTTTCGCAGCCATCTCCGGCGGAAGGCTCTGTGCCTGCAATCCAACCGGAGCAAGAAGAATGGCGCCCCACAGCACGCGGGAACGGACGGTTTTCATGCTTTTACCTCCGCAACGGGAACAGCGAATTATACCGTTTCCCCATAGATAAACCGTCCAGCACTAGCCGGCGCTGCGACCTCGCAAGACCGAATGGACTGCGGGTTATACAGTGTCAGGCTTTCCCTACACGGGATTACCTGTCGAGCCTACATGTTTTCCAGAGATGTCTTATTTTCAGTGTCTTCCGAATCCCCTACTGTAATTTCACAACATGACAGGAATATGACGTTCCCCCACGGTCATCTTCCTCGGAGGTCATTGACTGAACGCGAAACGGGGGACGCTCGATGATGTGCCTGAAACATGGACACCGGTCGCAGGCCAGGGTCCTGGTGGCGGATGGGGATCGGAATCAAGCCTTGTCCCTGGCGTCCATCATGCATCGAGCCGGATTCAACACTGCCATCGCCTTCAACGGAAAAGAAGCCGTGGACAAGGCGAAAACCTTCAGGCCCGACTTGCTGGTAACGGAAGCATACCTGGGCCGGCTCTCAGGCATCCACGCCGCGAGGTGCATAACCGCCCGGCTTCCCAATTGCAAAGTACTGTTTCTTTCGAGCGAAGCGTCCGGTGGCGACATCGCCCGCGGGGCTCCGGATGGCCTCATCTACAGCTACACGCCTAAACCCATTCATCCACTCAATCTACTCAACGCGATTGCCTACCTTCTATCGGCCGAATGGTCAACCGTCGATTCGCCGACCAATCACCTTAATCCAAAACCGGGAGCCGCGGAAACAGCCGGGGCCACGGTGAGAACTGCGGAGGCGGCCAGAAAGCAGGTTGCCGATGCCATGCCTTGCGGTAATTCCCGAGTTGCGGTGTCCATTTCCGTTGGCGAAATGTCGCCGCTGCGGATGTTGGCGTCGACCTGATTGCAGAAGCGCCGCGATACAGTTACTCGGAAAATGAGATAGCCGGCATTACTTTAGTACGGCACGACTGAAACGCGAAACGGCTGCCATGCACCTAACAGAACCGAGACCGACCCGCGGCCGCGGGCGGGAATCGAGAGGTCAGCCAGGGGCATGAGAACAAGACTGGGGTTCTTGTTCTTCCTATCGCCCCGCAGTACGCACCACCAGATGCTGTACGAATGCGATCGAAAATGGGGGAGAAAGAAAATGGACACGACGAATGTCTATGCCGCTCGGACGGGCCAGCCGGTTCCGTCACCAAGCGTGAGTTTATTGGAAGAACGAGTCACCCTGCTGAGCGGCTCTCCGCTCTGCGTCGGCTTTTCCCGCGATGAAATTCTCAAGATTGCTTCCTGTGCGCGGCCCAAGGCTTTTGCCCGGGACGAATCGCTGTTCATGCAGGGACAGCCCGCGCGTTGCCTGGTTCTCATTCGCACCGGTTCGGTCAAGATCACGCAAATCAGCTCCAACGGCAGCGAGGTCATCCTGTGGATGTACGGCAGGGGAAACGTGCTGGGCGTGCTCTCAGATCCACACGGGGATTGCCACCCCAGCTCGGCGCGCGCCATGGAGGCAACCACCGCGCTGGTGTGGGACTGCGCGGCATTGCAGAGCCTCATGGAAGTCTGCCCGCGCATACGACAGAACCTGAGCCAGGTGCTTATGAGCCGGCTCAACGAACTGGAAGAGCGATTCCGTGAAGTGGCCACGGAAAAAGTGCCGCGCCGCCTGGCGCTGGCGCTCATCCGGCTCAGCAAGCACGTAGGCAAGAAAGTGCAGGAGGGAGTGGAGGTTTCGCTCTCCCGCGAGGAGCTTGCCCAGATGACCGGAACCACGTTGTTCACCATCAGCCGCATCCTGTCGCAGTGGTCCAGGGAACAGTTCGTGGAATCGCGCAGGGAATCGGTCCTGTTGCTCGATCCGCGACGGCTGGAATACGCCGGATGCGAGGTCTGAAAATTACGGGGAAAGAGATCCGTCCGGGCATCTTTCCCTCCCTCCTTAGCGGCCGAAAGTGTCCGCGAAGGCAGGCTACCCGAAGTTCTGATGAGTTTGCGGCCTCCCCACGGCACCGTGCCCATCCTTTTTCGCAGCAACCACTGCGAAGAAGGATGGGAAACCACGGAAGCAATCCCGCTGCAAAGATCCAGCGACCGGTCCAGTTGTCCACCCGGCCCAGGCAAACGCCGGGAATGCGATCGCTATTTGTCCGCGGGGCGTTTACGAGTTTCGCGGATCCATTTGGCTGGCCGGAATTCGGAAAGACTTCCGGCCAGCAGGGCGCGGCTGAGACTGCACCGCGTGCAGGGGTGCCGCCGGTCCCTGGATGTGCGGCGGCATCGGACCGCGCGGGATGCCTATGCTTAGGGGATTCCCATGCGATCAAGCTTGTCATCGGCGACGGATTAGAAAGTCTTTAAGATCCGAAGTAATTTGCGACAGGTAACCATGACGGCCCCGCGCAGGTGATCTGCGGCGGGTGGGTGGATGCTGCAGTCATAATGGCCTTCCCTCGGTTGCCGATGAACGACTTTAGGGCCGTTCACCATCATGGGCGCCATGCCAAAACGTGCGATCCTCTTTGTCGTCCTCACCGCCGCGGCCGGGGCCGGGGTGCTGGCCCACTCACTGTGGCACTGGCATACCGAAGCTCCACTGAAATTCGCCTGCTACCTGGCGATCGCCATGCTGGCGTCGACCATGAAGGTCAGGCTTCCGGGAATCGAAAGCACCATGTCGGTGCATTTTCTTTTTGTGTTGCTGGGGATACTGGAACTCTCGCTGGCCGAGACCCTGGTAATTGGCTGCGCAGCCGCGCTGATGCAGAGCTTCTGGAAGACGAAGCAGCGGCCGCAAACCCTCAAGGTCGTCTTCAATGTGCTCAGCATGACCGCCAACGCCGTCTTCCTGAGTTACGTGGCCTATCACTCCGCGGAGCGCGCCCTGAAAAGCAGCGGGCCCCTGCTGCTGCTCATTGTCGCCTGCTCGTACTTCATCATGAACACCGTGCCGCTCTCGGTGGTCATCGCCCTCAGCCAGCGCAGTTCGCTGCGCCGGATCTGGTCGGAAACCTACTTCTGGTCTTTTCCCTATTATGTGGTGGGCGCGGTGCTGGTCGGCCTGGTGAGTTTTCTCAACCGCTACGTGGGCTGGGGAAATGCGCTGCTCATCGTGCCCGTCATGTTCTGGATCTATCGTTCCTACCATCTGTATCTCGGCCGCCTGGAGGAGGAAAGGAAACGCGCCGAGATGGAGGCCCTGCACGTGGAAGCGGAGAAGCGCCACGTCGAAGAGGTGTGCGCGCTGCACCTGCGCACCATTGAGGGGCTGGCGCTGGCCATCGACGCCAAGGACCACACCACGCACTCTCATCTTCACCGTGTGCGCACTTACGCGGTGGAGATCGGCAAGGACATGGGGCTGACCGCGCAGGAACTGGACGCACTGCGGGCCGCAGCGCTGCTGCACGATATCGGCAAGCTCGCCGTGCCCGACCACATCATCAGCAAGCCCGGGCGCCTGACTCCCGAAGAGTTCGAGAAAATGAAGATTCACCCCATCGTGGGCGCAGAGATCCTGGAAAAAGTTGCATTTCCGTATCCCGTGGCTCCCATCGTTCGTTGCCACCATGAGAAGTGGAACGGAGAAGGCTACCCCGACGGTCTAAGGGGCGACGAGATTCCCATCGGGGCGCGCATCCTGGCGGCAGTCGATTGCCTGGATGCCCTGGCTTCCGATCGCCAGTACCGCAAGGCCCTGCCGCTGGAGGAGGCCATGGCGCAGATCATGCGGGAGGCGGGAGCGGCCTTCGATCCACGGGTGATCGATACCCTGTCGCGCCGCTACATGGAATTGGAGCACATTGCCAACGACAATCCGGGAAACTCCCTGAGGGATGCGCAGGGGCTCCGGCAGGCAGTGGAGCGCGGCCGCAGCCCGGGCGCGGGGTTCGAGACCGGATTCATGCGCAGCGGCAACCCCAGCGACTTCCTTTCCTCGATCGCCTCGGCGCGCCACGAAGCGCACACGCTGTTCGAGCTGAGCCAGGATCTGGGCAACTCCCTGAGCCTTGACGAGACGCTTTCGCTGGTGGCGATGCGTCTGCGCAAGCTGGTGCCATACGATTCCTTCGTCGCTTTTGTCCGCAAGAACGATCTGCTTGTCCCGGAGTTCGTCAGCGGCGATAATTACCGGCTCTTCTCTTCGCTCCAGATCCCGGTGGGCACAGGGCTGTGCGGGTGGGTGGCCCAAAATGTGCGGCCGATTGTGAACGGCAACCCCGCGGTAGAAGCGGGATTCGAGCAATCGTGCACCGGATCGGAACCGCGCTCGGCGCTGGCGGTCCCCCTGGAAGGACTTACGGGCCTGGTGGGCGTGCTGGCCCTCTACCAGGCGGCGCCCGACTCTTTTACCAGCGATCACCTGCGGGTGCTCCAGGTGATCACGTCGCGAGTCGCACTTTTTATCGAGAACGCACTCAAATACCGGGATGCCGAGACCTCCGCCACCGTCGATTTCCTCACTGGCATGGCCAACGCCCGGGCTTTGTCGGTGCACCTGGAGCAGGAACTGGCGCGCGCCAAGCGCGAAGCCTCGAGCATGGCCGTGATCGTCTGCGACCTCGACGGCTTCAAGCAAATCAATGACTGCTTCGGCCACCTCGCTGGTGACAAGGTGCTCAAGGTCTTTGCCGCGGCCATGGGCGATGTATGCCGCGAGTACGACTATGCGGCGCGGATGGGAGGCGACGAATTCGTCATCATCGCACCCAACATGACAGAACCGGCGGTCAGCGAACGGATAACGATGCTGAACGGGCTGGCGCAGCATGCCGGATACGAGGTGTGTGGGGCCGGCTCGCTCTCCCTGAGCGCGGGCGCGGCGTTTTATCCCCAGGATGGAGAAACTGCCGAACAACTGCTCGCCGAGGCCGACCGGAAGATGTACGCCGCCAAGCGAGCTCACTATGGCTGCGCGGGTCCCACTGCACCGGGTGCGGACACGGTGGATGACCTGATCTGCCTCTGAAACCGCCGCCGCCTCCGCTGGTCCGTTCTCCACGCCATCTTTTCTAATGCCCCCCTGTGTCCCGCCGATGATCTGCGTGGACGCATACCGTTGTGCGCCTGACTGGAAATAGGCGAGAGGTTCTGTGCGCAGGCTGGTCAAACACGCGGTTCGACTGATGATCACGCTTTTGCTGGGCGGATTCCTGAGCGCCACGCTGGTGCGGCTGGCGCCGGGATACGGCGCGGGCGAAGAGGACCTGGATAGCCGGCTGAGCGGGGAGAGTCACGCCGCTCTTCGCCAGGCGCGCGGCCGAGAGGAGAGTCTGCCGAGATATTACCTGCGCTACCTGGAGCGGCTTATGCATGGCGACCTGGGAGAATCGTTGGGCACCCATGAATCGGTGCGGCAACTTCTCGCGGATCGATTTCCCGAGACGTTTGCCACGGTTACGGCGGGACTTGCATTTGCATGGACGTTGGGGCTCGGCCTTGCATTGCTGGCCGTGGCATCGCGTTGCGCGGTGATGCAATCGGCCGCCAACTTGGCGGCGGCCGTCGTGATCTGTATACCGGCGGCGGTGCTCGCGCTGTTGTTCGTCATGGCGCGGGCGCCAGGGCGACTGGCCGTAGGGGTGATCGTGTTCCCCAAGCTCTATCAGTACGCGCGCAACCTGCTGGGCCGCAGTTTCGCACTTCCGCATGTGTTGACGGCGCGCGCCAAGGGGCTGACTTCGCTACGCATCCTGGTGTGGCACGTTCTGCCGGTATCGGCGCGACCCTTGCTGGCGCTGGCCGGCGTCAGTGTCTGCACGGCATTCGCCGCGGCCATTCCGGTAGAGGTGGTTTGCGATCTGCCAGGAATCGGCCAGCTCGCCTGGAAAGCGGCGCTCAGCCGGGACCTGGGATTGCTGGTGAACCTGACGATGCTGGTCACGCTGATCGCGCTGGCGGCCAACGCCGCAGCCGACCTGCTCGGCCAGCCGACGCGCACGGAGCGATCATGAAGCGCATCCGCACCGCTTCAATTCTCTTCCTGCTCGCGGTCGCGCTGGCGTGTGGCTTTGCAGATTTGATCGCGCCGAACGGCTACGCCCGGCAGTACCGCGATGCGCCGGAAGCGGCATGTTCGCGCCAACATTGGCTGGGCACCGACGACCTGGGCCGCGACCGTTTCGCGCGGCTGCTTTACGGCACGCGCGTTTCGCTCACCCTGGCGCCCGCAGCGGCGCTGCTCTCCACATTGCTGGCCGCCCTCATCGGCGGCAGCGCGGGATTTGCGGGAGGCTGGTTCGCGACCCTGGTCATGAGCGCCACCGATCTGGTGCTCTCGCTGCCATGGTTCTTTCTGTTGATCACAGTACGCGCCCTGCTTCCGCTGAATGTCGATCCGCGGGCATCGGTAGCCCTCACCTTCGCCTTGCTGGGATGCCTGGGATGGGCGGGGGCAGCGCGGGTTATCTGCGCCGATGCGCGCTCCCTCCGCTCTTCGGACATGATCCTCCTGGCGCGCGCCTCCGGAATTCCCCCCATCCGCCTGCTTATGCGCCACCTTCTCCCCAATCTGAAACCGGTGCTGTATGCGCAGTTCTGGATCTCGATCCCGGTGTTCATCCTGGCGGAAGCCAATCTCGGCATGCTCGGCCTGGGCGTGGCGGAGCCGCTGCCGTCGTGGGGCAGCCTGCTGCGCGAGCTCGAGAGCTTCACTACCGGCGGCGCTGGGCCGTGGCAGTTTGCGCCGCTGATATTGCTGGTTGCCACCATAAGCTGCTTCCACCTTGCGTTCGAAAAGGAGGATCAATGGGCCTGAAGGCACGTCTTTTCCTGTTTGTGATTACGAGCATTGGCGGTGCGATCGGGGCCGCGCAGGAGAAGAATCAGCTTCGCTTCTGCCTGGGCGCGCAACCGCGGACATTCAACCCGTTGCTGGTCGCCGATGAAGCCTCTGAGACGGTTCGTTATCTCACCGGGGGCGTGCTCATGCGGCTCAATCGCGCCTCCCAGCAACTCGAGCCGGAATTGGCCACGGCGTGGAAGATCAACCATGCGGGCAATGCGATCGTCTTCACGCTGCGCGAAGGCTTGCGCTTTTCCGACGGCTCTTCGTTTTCTGCCGAAGACGTGGCCTACACCGTGCAGCAATTAATGGATCCCGCCCTGCACTCTCCGACCGGCGACTCGTTTCGTTCCGGGGAAGGCAAGGTGGTTACCCGCGTGGAAGGGAAATACAGCATCACGATCACATTTCCCTCGCCGGTGGTCGGCCTGGACAAACTGTTTGACCAGGTGGCGATTCTCTCGGCGACTTCGAAGCAGAAGGAAATGGCGGTACTCGGACCCTACTACGTGGAGAACAAATCGGGCTCGCATCTGGTGTTGCGGCGCAATCCGAATTACTGGAAACGCGACGCGGCCGGGCGGCAATTGCCATACATCGATTCGGTCCGGCTGGATATCCAGGAGAATCGCGACATGGAGATGCTCCGCCTCCAGCGGGGCGAAATCGATCTCATCAATTCGCTGAACGCCGAGTCCTTCGACCGCCTGAAGGCCGCGGCGCCGGAGATGGCACACGATGCGGGCGTGTCGCTCGATTCCGAGGAGATGTGGTTCAACCAGGTACCCTCGTCCCCACTGCCAGAGTACAAAAAGGCCTGGTTTCGATCTACGCGATTCCGCCGCGCCGTCTCCTCCGCTATTCGCCGCGATGATCTGGCCCGCGTAGTGTTTCGCGGACATGCGCAGGCGGCAGTGAGCTGGATATCGCCGGCCAATAAGTTTTGGTACAACCAGCGTCTCCATCCGCATGGATTCGACCTCAAGAGCGCACTGGATCTCCTCGGCGCGGACGGCTTTCGCATCGACAGGCAGGTGCTGCGGGACCGTGCGGGGCATGCCGTCGAGTTCTCGGTCATCACCAATGCGGGCAACAAGGACCGCGAGCGCTTGGCGGCCATGATCCAGCAGGACCTGGCAGCCATCGGCATCCGCCTCAACGTGGTCACGCTGGATTTTATGTCGCTCATGGAGCGGATCACGCGCACATTCAACTACGAAGCCTGCCTGCTGGGGCTGGTGAACGACGAACTCGATCCCAATGCGCAAATGAACATCTGGCTGAGCTCGGCCGAGAACCACCAGTGGAACCCGCAGCAGAAAACGCCCGCCACCGCATGGGAGGCGGAGATCGACCGCCTGATGCGTCTGCAGGCCTCGACACTCGATGGGAAAAGGCGAAAGCAGGCCGTAGATCGCGTGCAGGAGATTGTATGGGAGCAGGAGCCCTTTATCTATCTCGTGAACAAGAATGCGTTGTCGGCCGTCTCCCCCAATGTGCATCACGCGCGCCCGGTGGCGCTGCGGCCGCAGACATTCTGGAACATCGATGAACTCACGCTGGAAAACGAGAACGCGAGCAGGCGATGAAAGAAGCGCCCCTATTATCGGCCCGCATTTCGGCCAGTTATCCCAGCCGGCCGGAGGTGTTGCGCGGAGTCTGCCTCGAGGTGGGACGGGGTGAAGTGCTGGGCCTGGTGGGCGAAAGCGGCTGCGGCAAAAGCACGCTGGCGCTGGCGATTCTCCGGCTCCTGCACCTGAAACGCGGCCGCGCTGAGGGCAGCATCCGCTTCGACGACCGGGACTTGATGCTGCTTCGCGAGCGGGAGATGCGGAGTGTGCGCGGGCGCGGGATCGGGCTGGTGCTGCAAAGTCCTATGTCCGCGCTCAATCCCGCACTGCGCGTGGGCACGCAACTGGAAGAAGCCTGGCGCGCTCACCGGCAATCGACGCGCGCCGAATGCGAACGCGCGGTTCTGGAGACGCTCGAAAGCGTAAGCCTCAGCGCCGGCCGCGACCTGCTGCGACGGTTTCCCCCGGAACTCAGCGTGGGCCAGGCGCAGCGCGTGCTCATCGGCATGGCCGTGCTGCACCGGCCGAAGCTGCTGATAGCCGATGAGGCTACCAGCGCGCTCGATCTGGTCACGCAAGCGGAAATTCTTTCCCTGTTTTCGTCTCTCAGCCGGAGGATGGGGATCGGCGTGCTCTACATCTCGCACGATCTATTGTCGGTCGCCACCATCAGCCATCGCGTTGCGGTGATGGATAAGGGCGAAATCGTGGAGTGCCGCGATACCCAGGATTTGTTCACATCGCCCGAACATGCCTACACGCGCAAGCTGATCGCCGCGCTCCCCGTGGTGCCAAAATTCGAACAGTCCCTGCGGGCGACGGTTTAATCCCTGCGCCGGGCGCGGATCACGATGTCCTCCCGGAACGATGGCAACGTGAATGCGTTCCGGCCGCTTCCCTTCATCAGAAGGGCCGGTGACGATTCGCCGGTCACAGGCGAATAGAGCGAAACGTCGTAATCGCCGGCCGGCAGCGAGAGGGAAACGCTGCCCTCGATTGCATCTCCGGCCGACGGATCGGATAATTCGCGCCCATCGCCAAGATAGGCCACGTACTCGCGTCCGCCGATCGACAGCCCGGAGATGACGGTGTTCTTGGGCGCATCCGCAATCCAGCCCGTGTCCGGCCTGGCGTGAACAAAATCCAGGGCGCTCATGAACTCGGAAAGATGCTGCATCCAGGTCCGAATGGCGCGCCGCGAGGCCGGCGTCCCTGCTTCGCTGCCCACCGTGATGGAGAAGTCGATGTAATCGTAATGGCAACCGTTCATGAGCGCCGTCCACGCGCGCTTTCGGTGAATGGTCCAACCCGTCGCGTCACGATACATGCTGGCGGTGTTGTCTTCATCGAGGACGGTGGGCTTGGGGGACGAGTACGCGGCCTTGCAGAATCCCGCCACCTGGTCGAGCCGCAATTGCTTCGACATGAAGTTGCCCATGTCGAAGACATGTCCGCCGAATTGGGTCTCAGGCAAGGGATGATCGTTCACGATATCGAACGTTTTGCCGGCGAAGCTCGCGTCCATGGGGAAATGGTTCTTCGCGCCGTAACTGAAGGCCTGCTGACCGGCGAGCAGATGAGGCCGGTTCTGACGCTGCAACTGGTCGCGCATCACGCGCGCCATCTCCTCCTGCCAGGCGTCCACGTCGGCCGGCGTCGCGTGGCCGGGAACGCCGCCTCCCGGCTCGTTGCAGATTTCGTAGTAGACGTTATCGAAGCTGCTGGTCTCCTCGATGATTTTGCGCGCGAATGTCTTCTGCCGCTCCACAAGGTCGCGATTTTTCAACGTGAGGTAATCTTCCCACTCGATATCGCCCACGCGCTGCCGGTTGTTCTCCTTGCGCAGAGGGTTGAGCGCCCAGATGTTCTCGGCGTAGGTATTGCTGAAGACGGTGAGCTCCACAACGATGCCTCGTTTCGAAGCTGCCTCGAGGAAGCGGTGCAGGCGATCGAAGTACTCCGGGTTCCAGCGGTCGAGGTCATACATCGGCTCTCCGTCGAGCGCATTGCCAGGACCGGTGCGCACCCAGGGAGCAATGTAGTCGGGCGAATCGGGCTTGCACGGTGAGGATGGATTGCGCGCGCTCTGCAGTTCGCGAAAGAGCAGAAAGGTGCGCGTCATCGTCATTCCGTGGGCGGCCGCATCGTCAAGGTACTTCTCGAAATCGAAAGGCCGGTTGATTACGGACCCGTAGTGTTCGCTGGCCGAGACGAGCACCAGCGGCTTGCCGCGAAAGAGGAGATACTTCGGGTTCTCCGGATCGATTTTCACCGCATCCTGTGTTTGCGCCCCCGCGGCCAGCGCCACGGTGAACGCCACTGCTGCTGCGCAGCCTCTCATTTCCATTTGCCAGTTCCGCATGCAATTGTTTCCGTCGTCCCGGTGGATCATAGCGACGGAGGCGAAGCCGGTCAACGGCAATCGCGGCTGCGATTCTGAGCGCCGCGCGCTCTCTGCTGCTACACTGTGCGGCAATGAAGACAATGGCCTTTCGAATGTTTTGCGCGGCGGCTCTGCTTTTTCTTACCCGCTCGGGTATCGCTCAGGATGTGATTCCACTCTACCCCGGCACGCCGCCCGGCTCTGCGCAGCAGAACTATCCGGAGAAGCAGTATTTTTCAAAGGCCTGGAATTCTCAAGTGGTCAGCAACGTCACCAAGCCGAGTTTGACGGTTTTCAAGCCTTCGCCCGAATTGAAGAACGGCACCGCCATCGTGATCTGTCCGGGCGGAGGATTTATGGCGCTCTCCATCGAAAGCGAGGGTTACGAGGTCGCGAAGTACCTGGCTGCAAAAGGCGTGACCGCGTTCGTATTGAAGTATCGGCTGGCGCATACGGGCGAAGACGCGACCCAGGAGTTCAGCACGTTAATCGCCGACCACGCCCGGTTTGCGGAGTTGCGCGACAAGATAGAACCACAGGCTGCCGCAGACGGACTGGCCGCCGTTGCCTACGTTCGCCAGCATGCGCCGGAGTGGGGAATTGCGCAGGATCGAGTAGGCATTATCGGCTTCTCGGCCGGTGGAGCGGTCACATCCGAAGTGGCGTTTCACTACAAACCGGAGAGCCGGCCCGCATTTGTCGCACCCATATACGCGGGCGGCATGTCGATAAATGAGGCGACCGTTCCCGCGGATGCGCCTCCAATGTTCGTTGCGGCGGCCAGCGATGATCAACTCGGGCTGGCGCCGCTGAGCCTGGCCTTGTATCACAAGTGGACCCAGGCGCATAAGTCCGGCGAATTGCACATCTATGCGAAAGGCGGACATGGTTTCGGCATGCGCAAGCAGAATCTGCCCACGGATCACTGGATCGACCGGTTTTCTGATTGGCTGGAGCAGCAGGGATTTTTGAAGAAGTGATCAGCGGCCGGTCGTCAACGGTTGGTGGCCAGGTACATCACTGCCCCGGATGTCCGAGCTTCTTCCGCGCGGTTATCAACTCGGGCAGGTCGGGGTCGGCGTGGCTCCAGTACTTCTCGGCGGCGGCGAACATCTGTTGCGAACCCTCGGCCTCGCCGGCGTGCTCGGCTACCAGGCCAAAAGCATAATGACCACCGGCGTAGTAGGGATCGTGTTGAATCAGCTGCTGGGCGGTGTACTGGGCGAGCGGCCAGTCGTCGGACTCGCGGGCCAGGCGGGCGATCGAATCGAGCACAAAAATGGCGGCGACCCAGCCGTCCGGTCCGGGCATGGCCATCGCCGATTGTTCTACCTTGACGAAGATGGCCTCCCCTTCCTGCGTGCGGCCGTCGTGCAGCAGCAGCGCCGCCTCCAGGGCCGCGGGGTAGGGCAGCGCCGCCACCACCCGTTCCGGAATGTGCGCCGCTTCCTTCTGGGCTAGCGCGAGCTCCTGCTTTACCTCGTCGGCCCGGTTCAGAGCCAGGTCCGCTTCCCCCGCCAGGGTGTGCGCCGCCATGCGCGCCATGGGCCACTGGCTCTTGGCCAATTCCTGCGCGGCGGTGAGCGCCTCCTCGTACCGTGCGCGGCCGAGCAGGAACTCCGGCCATGCGCGGCGATTGTAAGCAAGGAATTCAGTGTAGGCGGGCAGCGCAAATGCCTCGCGCAGCAGCTTCTCCGCGGTCTTCATCTGTCCAAGCAGCTCGTAATTCATCGCCATGAGCTGCAGATTGTGCGCATGGTGCCAGTCATACTGGGCGGGGATACCTTCGGCCTTGTACTCGTTCTCTTCCAGCGTGTTGGTTTTGACGAATTCCTGGATGGCTTCCTCGGTTCGTCCCTCGCGCATCAGCTCGTGGCCGTGCATATGGTGGGCATGAGGAATGGCATACGCAAGCCGCGCATAAGTGGCGCTCTGCTCCAGCGCCGCCTTGATGTTGCCCAGGTTTTCATTGGCGTGGATCGCGTAGTGGAAGGCGGCGATATTGCCGGCATCGAGGGCCAGCGCTTTTTTGTAGAAGGGCAGAGACTCGGCGCCGCTGGCCTGGCCGTGCGTAAACGGTGATGCCTCGGCAGCCAGGCCGCGCTGCACCAGCAGCCAGGGATCGCGAGGGTTCGCTGTGATGGCGTCGTCAATCGACTGGCGGTAGGCGGCATACTTCTCCGGATCGTTTCCGCTTTCTAGGGTTCTGATCTCGCGGTCGCGGATCGTCAGCCACGGGCGCTCGCTGGCGCTCATGAACTGAGCGAGTCCCTGCGCTTTTTGCCACGCAGACCGTGCCGAAGCGACGTCCTGAAGTCCGATGTACGCGTCGGCGAGCCCGATGCAGGCCATGGCGAGATGCGGATCGCTGCGAAGGGCCTGGCGGAAAGACCGGGCTGCGTCCACCCAGACATAGGAATGAAGGTAGGCAAGCCCCTGGTCATACATCCCCTGCGCCTGGACCGAGGAGGTGGAGACCTTCTGGTGCGCGTTGCCGATGCCGGCGTGACGAGTGATGGGGCGCGAGAGGATCTCCTCCGGAACGGGACCGGCAGCAAGGTGATCGTGGGCGGCCTGCGCGGACAGCGTCAGAGCCGCAACCAAAATCGCGGTCGAGCCAAAAACATACAGAGGACGGGGAGAAATCATATTTCGCTGATGTGTACAGTGCGATCGTACAATCCGAGATCCAATTTTCTGGCCTGCACCTCGGGGGCAGCTACGGCCATGCGAATGCGGTAGTCGCCCGGAGCGGAGGGCGTCCACGCATGGGTCCAGACCGTCCAGGGATCGGTTTTCCCCGGGCGAAAGCCAAACACAGGCACGAACTCTTCATCGGGATTGAAGCGAATTTTGAGGGCCGGGATGGGCTGCGCTCCGCTCCACGCAAGGCCGACGATGCGGTAGCGCAGCTTGCCGCCCCCGATCCACTTTTCAATACGGGTGGGCAAGGCGGCGAGATCGACAACCGCCGAAGCGTACTCCCGCGCGAATTGTGGCCGTCCTTCCTGTAGAGTCCTCACCGCGTACTCCTGCATCTGCGAGCTCGCTTCGGCTCCTTCTGCCAGGAACGCGATGCGATTGACCCACTTGATGCACGCGCAGCCATACCAGCCGGGTACGACGAGGCGGACCGGCGCTCCGTGATCGCGGGAGAGCGGCTGGCCATTCATTCCGGTAGCGAGGAAAGCTTCTTTCAATGCATCCATCGGAAAAATCCAGCTCGCGCCGGGGATGGAGGTGTGCGAGGGCCCGGCGTAGTCGTCGAAGCCGGAGATCTCCACCCAGGCTGCACCGGGCCGGGGCTTTACGCGGGCCAGGACTTCCGTGACCGGCACGCCCGTCCAGCCGGCCACGCCGATCAGTCCAAAGCGCGTGAGGGCGACGTTGCCGGCGCATTCCATCAGGTGAATGCCCATGGGCCGGGCGCCTTTTCGAAGGTGATCGATCGCGACCTCGGACGGCTGCTCCACCAGGCCATCGATTGCGATCTTCCAGTTGGCGGGACCGGGCAGCAGGCGCGACGTTGCGCTCCTGACGAAGAACTCGGCGTTGGGCGTCACCAGGTGGTCCACCGATACCTTAGCGAGATCCGTGAACAGCCGTCCATCAAGTTCCGAGCCTGTCAGGGTACCAGCCGGAGCGACCTGTTCGTCCTCGAAGGGCACCAGGCCGACAAATTTTCCGTCCGGAGCGGGATCAAGGGGGATCACCGCCCACGCGCGTTCCATTGCCAGGGAAAGGGCGGTCACCGTACCGGCTCGAAGGAAGTCGCGGCGCGTACGGTTTGGATCGGAACGAACGGCATCCGGCGTGAAATTCCTGGCGGGAGTCATCGCACCGAAAAACGCTTCATCGCGATCTGGCATGGGATCGTTTCCAAGGTAAGTCGTGGGGCCGGCCTTTGGATTGCGCCAGCGCATCGGGCCGAGACCGTGGGACGAGTTGCCAGATAAATGCGATGGGAGGTCGTATTTTTGTGACGAACTGCATTTTCCCGTTGACACCATTTTTACACCCGATTTAACTTAGGCCTACCTGCTGGTCCCCGGCAGGCCCCTTCTATGTCGGTCCAGGGCCTTCATGGCCTCTTGTTCGTGGCTTTTTAGTGGTCTTCTGTAGCTCGCTTTCGCGTAGTTGCTGTACCGCTTCTTAACGGCCTGCTCTCAAGTGATCGGTAGCCGATACCCCAAAGAAACGAACGACTTGAAACTTGCCCGGCGAAAGACCCCTGTTTCGTGGCGGAATGCACTTCCGCTGAACTGCACCCCTTTCTCTTCATCCCATGGAGGAATCAGTGATGCTCAGGAAAAATTTCGTGTACCTGTTGTTCGCGTGCCTCTGTACGATGTTTCCCCTCGGCGCGCGTGCCCAGACTGTGAATGGCGTGATTACGGGGACCATTACCGATCCCAGCGGAGCGGTCGTGCCCAACGCCAAGGTGACCATCACCAACACCGGCACCGGGTTGACGCAAAACACCACCACCGGCGCAGGGGGCGATTATCGCTTCCAGCTTGTCCCGCCGGGAGTCTACACCGTGCAGCTTGAAGCCAGCGGATTCGGCACAGAGAAGGCCAACAACGTCGTGGTGCAGGCCAGCCAGACGGTTCCCTTCAGCGTCAAGTTAAAGGTCGCCTCGCAATCGCAGCTGATTGAGGTCACCGGACAGGCGCCGCTGGTGCAGACGGAAAGCTCCGACCTGAACATGCAGGTGGACAACACCACCATTCAGAACATGGCCCTGGTCGATCGTGACGTATTCAGTGAGCTTCCCTTCCTTGCGCCGCAAGCCATGCCTGGCCTGGACACCACAATCACTGCCGGGGGCGCCCGCGAATCCGGCACTTCGTACATGCTGAACGGCGCCGAGGACAACGACAACTTCGGCGAAGGGTCGGCGAACATTCACCCTCCGCTCGAGTCCGTGCAGGACTTCTCCGTTCTCACCAACAATATGAGCGCCGAATTCGGCCGCGGCATGGGCGCACTCATTACTGCGAACCAGAAAGCGGGCAGCAACAAGTTTCACGGCGTGGTGTATGAATTCAATCGCAATGCTTCGTTAAACGCCAACGACTACTTCTACAACCAGAATTACAGCTCCGATCCGACCACTTTTCCCAAGAAGCCCAAATACATCCGCAACCAGTTCGGGGGTGAAGTCGACGGCCCGATCTACAAGGATCGGACATTTTTTGCCGGCGCCTACGATCGCACCAAGCTACTGTCGGGCTACACCGCGGCTCATACCTTTGTGCCCACGACGGCGGCCATCGCTTTTCTGCAGGCCAATGGGGGACCGCTCGCGCAGGAAGTCCTCGGCGCACGACCCCCAGTTACCTCCGACAATGCATGTCCGGGGCTCGATGGAACGGGGGTCGGCACAGACGCCTCCGGGCTCCCGTTTACGGTGGGCTGCCTGTCGTTCTTCGACCCGCAGAACGACACCATCGATGCCTATTTCGGCCGGGTGGATCAAAACTTCGGCCACGCCGATCGCCTGAGCTTCATTGCCAACATCTACCGCGAGTTCTATAACGATCAGTTCGGCGGCGGACCCCTTACCACCAAAGGGGCGATTGCAAACAACACGACCAACCACTTTCACAATCTGACCCTCGTTGAGACCCATACTTTCGGAACCAGGGTGGTGAATGAGGCGACCCTCGGTCACAACCGGCACTACAACGTCGCGGTTGAAGGCAGCGGCGTCAAGGACACGCTTCCCAACATTTACGTGGACGAACAGAACGAAGGGTACTTGTCCTACCAAATCGGAGGCAACTACGAGGGCGGAAACCTTTCCAACTTCACGCAGGACCGGTGGAGTTTCCAGGACAACCTGTCGGTGCTGATGGGCAAGCACTCGTTCAAGTTCGGGGGCGGAACCCAGTATGGAATTCTCTATCGTGACTGGGACCTGGGCTCGCCCGGACAGTACGAATTTGGAGAACTGATTTCGGTCAACGGCACGTGCCCGGCCTGCTCGGTGATTACGCCGGCGACCGACCCCAACGGAAGCACGCTGCAGCCGGACGGCTCCATCGCCAACTTGCAGGATGAAACTCTCACCAGCTTCGCCGGCGATTATCCATATTTTTCGGAGACGTCGATCGATCCACGCACCGGCGGCACGGCGAACGCCTATCGGCATTATATGAACCACGACTATTATGTGTTTGTGCAGGACGACTGGAAGGCCACGCCCCGGCTGACCCTGAACCTCGGGTTGCGCTGGGACCGTTATGGGGCTCCCACCGAGGCGCACAACATCATTTCCCAGTTAATCAATTTCAACAGCTGCAACTATCTCGAGGCGTCCTGCCTGGCAACTCTGCGGGTGGGCCCCGTTTCCAGCATGTGGCCGACGAAGAACCATGACTTCGGTCCGCGCATCGGTTTTGCCTTCGACCCCTCCGGCAATCACAAAATGGCGATCCGCGGCGGTTGGGGCGTCATGTACGACCGCATCTTCGATAACATCTGGTCCAACGGGGCCTGGAACCCGCCGTTTTATGCCCTGGCCGATTTTCAAGGTGATGCCGGCGACGCCATTTACTACTCCAATCCCGCGTCCATCGGGCCCACCTACAATCCCAACGGCCCATGCGGCCAGATTCCGAACGCCGCAACCGACACCTGCACCGGCCACCGCGCCGCTCTTCGAACTATGGACCGCAACATGCACGACTCCTCCGGGCAGAGCTTTTATCTCAGCGTGGAGCGCGAGGTTCCCGGCAACCTGCTGGGGCGAATCCAGTACCAGGCAGAGCTGGGAAGACACCTGCCCATGCTTCAGAACCTGAACAGGGTGGACGGCGACGCCGCCAACTCCAGGCTTTCTCCGGTGCCGCCCAACCCACTCTATAACGGGTTCAACTACCGCTCCAACAGCGTCTCCTCCAACTACCACTCGCTCATCCTGCAGGCCCAGAAGCGCATGAGCAATGGCCTCCAGTTCGACACCAGCTACACCTATTCGAAATTGCTGGACGTGAACTCCGAGCTGTTCGCCGGCTGCTCTACCATCGGCGGTCAGAGCGCACCGTACTACTACATCACCAACAAGAACACCAAAACCGAGTACGGACGCGGTTCCTTTGATCATCGCGGCGCATTCAAGCTGAACGCGGTGTACGAATTGCCGTTCTTCAAGGCGGAAAAAGGCATTGTGGGACACGCGCTCGGCGGCTGGCATATGGGAGGTTTCTACCAGTTCTACACGGGTCACCCGGTTGAGGTCTGGGACGGACGTTCTCGGAAAGCCGCCCGCGATGCCAACGGTGCAAAGGTGCTGGATCGCAACGGAATTCCGTACAACATCGGCGGTGATTACAACCTGGATGGCACGGCCAACGATCGCCCCGACTTTATCGGCACCAACCTGAAGAGCGTCTATACCCACGGCGATCCGGCTAAAGGCATTTTCAAGGACGGCAGCCCCATCGGATCCTGCGCTTCCTGGGTTCCTTCAAATGTGGCCAACTGCTCGAGCGGAAACTCCTTGTTCGAGACGCCGCCGTATCCGTCGTCGGGACCGACCTACGAGCGCTTCGGCACGCTGGGCCGAGACGTCTTTACGGGGCCGAGCTTTGCGCAGATAGATCTGAGCGTGGGCAAATCGTTCAAGCTGACCGAGCGCACGGTCCTGGACTTCCGCGGTCAGGCCCAGAACCTGGCCAATCATCCCAATTTCGATGCCGTCACCGGAAACCTAAGCAGCTCGAAATTCGGTCAGGCGCAGCAACTGGTGCCCTTCGGACTCGGTGAGCCCAAATCTCGCGTGATGTCCCTCGGCGCCCGACTCGCTTTCTGAGGCGAATCGCAACCGGCCAGTGACTCAACTGCGAAGCCCCAGGGGGGAACCCCTGGGGCTTCGGTCTTAGTGCGCAAAAAGGCGCCATCGGCTTTGAAGTTCAGATCGGATGCCGCTCAGGCGGTCATGACGACTTCGCGCAGCGTGACTGTCCCGATGCCACGAGTCGCCGGTCTCGCCATGGTCTGCACTCCTGGCGGGAAGAGAAGCTCCTCGATCCGCACCATGGAGAACAGCCAGTTCGAGGGCAGAGCCTCGATGGACGTGGCGTCGGTTTCCGGCGAGGTCCAGTCGTATTGCTCTTGCAGGACCGGCTGGCCGGTGCGCTCGGCGCTTTCGCGCATGCGGCGCGCGATGTCCGCCGGCGTTGCCAGGTAAATCCGCGGCAACTGGTTCAGGCTGACGCCCTCAAACTGAACCAGGCAATAGACGGTGCGCTCGCCATGCGTGTCCAGCCACATGCGGATGGCATGGGGAACGTCGGGCTTTTTGGTGTTGGCATGCGCCGCCCGCAGTAAATAGGATTCGGCCAGTCCCCAGCGGCCATCGTCGCTGGCTTTCACCCCGATCTTCAGGAGGTTTCCTCCCTTGGTAATGACCAGGTCATACCAGGGCTTGTCGGGACCGGCCTGGATCATCACATCGAATCCGCAGCGGGCAAACTGGGCGGCAGCTACTCCCGTGGCTGCCACCGTCAGCCAAGAACCGGGCTTGACCGGCGAGGCGACTTGGAACGGCATCTTTACTCTCCTCGGATGGGCGGTGGGGCACCGATGGCCAAGCTTTTGACCGGTTTTCGCTTCGCGGAATCTGTCCGGCCGGGCGGGACCACCGCAAAGCAAAGAGCCCTTAAGACCCATGAAACCACTAAGTTAATTTGCTCCCCGAGCAGGACCGTATTACCGCACCCGAACGCATATCCCGCCACTCCCTCCGGATTAGGTACATGTGTCCTGATCAGATAGTTTTTTATAGACATGTTCTTTCTTTGGTGTATGTGCGATTAGTCACATAGTCAGATAACTAATGCAACGTTACCAAAGGCACTCCCGGTTGGGAATACCCTTTTCGGTAATCCCCGGACGCTCTTCCCGCGCAATTCATTTCCAATTCATCTTGGTCGTGTATCCGTTGCTAGTCCGGCATTCCCGGCGGCTCCGAGTGCCCACGGTTGCCGGGCTTTGCCCCTTTGCCTTCCGGACTCAATTCCATTCCTTCCCCTGGAGCTTCCCACATGGCTGATATCGCAACGTCGGTAGAAGTTCACCCTCAGGGAGCATCGCTCCTTGACAAGAAGATGAAGAAGACGCCGGGTTGGATCAGCGGCGCTATCGTCCTGGTCGCTCTGGCGGGCGGGCTGGCCTACGTCGGCTTTCACGTGGCCGGAGACCTGGGCAATGTGACCCTGGGCAGCGCGTGGCCGTATGTGCTGCTGGCAACGGCGCTGGCCATCGCCCTGGCATTCGAGTTTGTGAACGGGTTCCACGACACGGCGAATGCGGTCGCCACCGTGATCTACACCCATTCGCTGGAGCCCAACATAGCGGTAGTGTGGTCGGGGCTGTGCAACCTGACGGGCGTTCTAACCTCGGCGGGGACTGTGGCTTTCACGATCATCACTCTTTTGCCGGTGGAGCTGATTTTGAAGGTAAGCTCCGGTGCCGGCTTCGCCATGGTCTTCTCGCTGCTGATCGCGGCGATCCTGTGGAACCTGGGCACGTGGTACCTGGGCCTGCCGGCCTCCAGCACGCATACCATGACCGGCTCCATCATCGGGGTGGGCGTGGCCAACCAGTTGCTCGCGAATTCCGCCGAGGGCACATCGGGGGTCGACTGGGAACAGGCAATGAAGGTATTCAAGGTGCTGCTGATCTCTCCGCTGGTCGGGTTCGGATGTGCGGCACTGCTCTTCCTGATCTCGAAGGCGCTGATCAAGTATCCCGAGCTCTACACCGCCCCCAAGGACAACACGCCCCCGCCGTTCCCCATCCGCGTGCTCCTGGTGCTCACCTGCACCGGAGTGAGCTTCTTCCACGGCTCGAACGACGGCCAGAAGGGCATGGGCCTGATCATGCTGATCCTGATCGGCACCGTTCCGACGGCCTACGCGCTGAACCATGCCGTGACCCCGCATGACATCCAGGATTTTATCGCTGCGTCGGAGAGGGCCGTCTCGATCGTTGACGCACACGTGGACCGCGAGGCGATTCTCGGACCGGATGCGCGCGCAGAATTGACTGACTATCTCCGCACCAAGAAGGTCCAGCCAGTGACCATGACGGCCCTGCGTGAGCTGATCCGCGATCTCGAGGGAGACGTGAGGGCTTACGGAGATTACAAAAGCGTTCCGGCGGGACAGCAGACCAACGTCCGGAACGACATGTATGTCACCAGCGAAGCGCTGCGCCTGATGGCCAAGAACCACCAGGGGAATTTCAGCGCCGACGAAACCGCCGCGCTGAAGAACTACAAATCGAAGGTGGACAAGGCCACCAAGTTCATTCCGTCCTGGGTCAAGGTGGCGGTAGCCCTGGCTCTTGGATTAGGCACAATGGTGGGTTGGAAGCGCATCGTGGTCACGGTAGGCGAGCGCATCGGCAAGGAGCACCTGACCTACGCTCAGGGCGCGACCGCGGAGTTGGTAGCGATGGTCACTATTTTCGCCGCGGACAACTGGGGATTGCCGGTCAGCACCACGCACGTGTTGAGCTCTGGGGTGGCGGGCACTATGGCCGCCAACAAGAGCGGCCTGCAGTTTTCCACGATCCGGAACATTGCCGCGGCCTGGGTCTTCACCCTGCCGGCGGCAGCATTGCTGTCTGGCCTCCTGTTCGCGCTATTCCGCAGCTTCGCCGGCTAGAAGGTACCCGCCGATTTTTCCTGAGAAGGCGTCCGCACCTGCGGGCGCCTTCTTGTTTCCTCCTAGCTTCGATCTCGGCGGCGAATTGCACCGCTCCATGGCGCACCCGGGGGCACCGCGTTCCGTTACCATAACGGAGGTGCCTACTGCGGAATGAGCCTGAAAGCCAAGCTGGAAGCTGTGATTTATGCTGCGGACGAGCCGGTCACCCTGAACCAGCTCGCCGCCTTGTTTGCTGCCGACGCCCTGGAATGGAAAGCGGCGCAGGAGGCCGCTGCCGCCGAGCAAACGGCAGAAGTGGCCGGAGTTTTGCCTGATGCCGCGCAACCGTTGCCGCTGATCGTGCAGGTCCAGGAAGGGGCGCCGTCCGCTGAACCCGGGACTGAGCGAGAGGCAGAGCCCGTTTCAAGAAACGGTGAGTCCCAGCCTCGAACCGAGAAGGCCTGGGAAGCCCCGGGTGCGCCCGAGTCCGACGCGCCAGAAGCCAACGAAGTGGTATCGATCGGCGAGGCAGAGGCTTACCCCTCCATCCCGGTGGAGCCCGAAGAAACCGCGCCTCCCTCGGATGCCGTACCCGACTCGGCCCCCCCAGACCCCGAGAGTGAAGCCAGGCGCCTGACCCGGCAGAAGGATCGCGAAGTCAAGGTGGTTCTCAAGCAATTGCTCGACGAGCTGATTGCCGGATTCCAGGCCGACAGTCGCGGGGTGGAGATACGCGAGATCGCGGGTGGTTATCGCATGGCCACCAAGCCAGAATGCCATGACGCCGTGCGCCTGTTCGTAAAGAGCCTGAAGCCGCCGCTTAAGCTCTCCCTGCCGGCCCTGGAAACCCTTGCCGTGATCGCCTACAAGCAGCCCGTGACCTCACCCGAGGTCAGCGAGATCCGCGGCGTGGAGTCGGCCGGGGTGCTCGGCTCACTTCTGGCGCGAAAACTCATCGCCACAGCGGGACGAAAGCCGGTCATCGGGCGTCCCATACTTTATAAGACGACCAAGGAGTTCCTGCTCCGATTCGGGCTGAAGGACGTCTCCGAGCTGCCCTCGATGGAGGAATTCGAGAAGATGGCGGCCACCGAACTGGACATGGAGCCGGAAGTTGCCGAGGCCGAAAGGACGGCTGAGAGCGCGGAGGCCTTCTCAATAGAGTCCCCGACTGCGGAGCAAAACGAAGAAGCAAATCTGGAATCCAATTCGCTGAGCGGAGAGGAGCGCGCCGGCGCCGCCGAAACCGCTGACGAGCCCGAAAGCGCAGTCCCTGAAGCAACCGGCCTGGCGACTCCGGAGCCTTCGGAAACTTCTGCAATGACGGTAAACGCGCAGGCTGATAAGAGCGCACAGGCTGAGTCCGGAGCGGCCGAATCCGGCGGAGAACAGGAAATCGAGGCGACATCCCATGCCCAGGAAAGCCACCAGCAAAGCGAAAAAGAAGGCTGATGTAGAGGCGATCGAAATAGACATCGCCGAACTTCCCACCCCGCACGAGCCAGACGAACCCGAAATGAGTGCCGCGTCGAGTTCGGGAAGCGCCGCGCTCGGTGAACCGCCGGCAAAAGCCATGACCCCGATTGCTTCGCACGGCGAGGCTGAGGCGATTGCCGAGGCTGCAGATACGTTCGAACAGGCTTACGAGGATCGTCTGCCTCTGGAACGGCATGAGCCGCCTGCCGAGGATGTGGATGCGCCGGAGTTGAAAGTGGCGGAATCAGGGCGAGCCCGCCAGAAAACCAAAGCTCCCAAACCGGTGCCAGTCGGCGACACTTCACCTCCCAAACCGGTGCCGACCGGCGACACTGCGGAGGAATTCACGCCGGAGGAGCGCCCACCTGTCCGACTCGAACGCCTGCAGAAGATCCTTTCCCAGGCAGGCATTGCCAGCCGTCGTCATGCGGAAGAAATGATCGCAGAGGGACGGGTACAGGTGAACGGCAAGGTTGTTACCGAGCTGGGCACCAAGGCCGACGCCGGCCGGGACCACATTCGCGTGGATGGAAAGCTCATCCAAGGCGCTGAACGCCAGCGCTATTTCGTTCTCAACAAGCCGCGCGGATACGTGACCACCGTGAGCGACCCAGAGGGCCGGCCCACGGTGATGGAGTTCTTCAAGAAGATGGGCGAACGGCTCTACCCGGTCGGACGGCTGGATTACCAGAGTGAAGGGCTCCTGCTTGTAACCAACGACGGCGACCTGGCCAACAAGCTGACCAAGGCCGCAACCGGCGTGGAGAAGACTTACCTGGTAAAAGTCAGCGGCCAGCCAACCGCCGAAGAGCTCGACCAACTGCGCGAGGGTGTAGCCATCGATCGCACGCAGCCAGGAGGAGACCGGGTGCAAACCGCGCCCGCGGCCATTCGGGAGGTCCGCAGCGGCGACAATCCCTGGTACGAAGTGGTGCTCACGGAGGGCCGCAATCGCGAACTGCGCAAGATGTTCGAGGAGATCGGGCATCGTGTGGAAAAAATCCGGCGCGTCGGGTACGGGCCGCTGGTGCTGGACGTGGAGCCCGGCCAGTTGCGCGAGCTCGATGCCGACGAACTGGCAAAACTGCGGCTCGCGGCCGACGGCAAATGGCGCAAGCCCAAGCCCAGACCCAATCCGAAAGAGGATCGGCGGGAAGCCGGCCGCCGCGGGTCACCGCGCGAAGCAAAATTTGGCAGACCGGGCAGGCCCGAGGAGCGAGGCCGCGCACGGCCGGACGATCGCGCCGGAGTGCGTCAGGATCGCAGAAGACCGCCGCAGCGCACCGGAGAGTGGAAAAGGCCGGCAGCGCAGGGCGAGAACTTACAACGCTCCCGCCCGAAGGTTTCCGACCGGGCACAGGATTCCGTTCGTCCGCCCAGAGGCGAGTGGCGACCTGGCGGGGGCAAGCCGGATCGGCAGCGCCAGGCGGACAGGGGAGGCGCCGTTCGCCGGGATCGCCCCAGAGAAGACGCTGGTCGGCGGGAAGCCGGTTCGCGTCCCGCGGAAAGTCGGCCTCGCTTTGAAGATCGTTCCAGGTTCCAGGATCGTGCGAGACAGGATCGTGCGAGACAGGACCGCCCGAGAGCGAACCGTGCCAGATTTGACAGTCGCGAGGACCGGCGCAAGCCGGGTGACCGGACAACCTCACGGCCGCCCCGGCCCGAAGCCACCGGTTCCAGTGAGCGGTTCGCGCCTTCGCGGCCAAGCACATCGAGACCCGGAGGGGCAACCGGAAGGAAGGACGGCGAATTGCGAGGCGCGCGCACCGGCACGTCCCGAGGCGGTACGCCCCGAAGCGGTGGGCGCAATGCCGGCAGGCCAAATCGCGCCTCCGGAACTGGTAGCGGCAGGCCACCGTTTAAAAAGCCATCAGGGAGAAGCGGCTCGGCTCGGGAAAGGTCGAATCCCCGGGGCGGCCCGCGCAAGCGGCGGGATTGAGGGCGCCGAACATCAGGCTTCGGCGCGGGCCATTGCCGGGGTGATGTCCCGGGCCGAAACGGGCTGCATGAAATCCAGGGCGCGAAGGAGATAATTCTTCAGGTCGCGGCGATGGACCACGGCATCCAGGAAGCCCTTCTCGAGCAGAAACTCCGAACGCTGAAAGCCTTCAGGCAGTTTCTGGCGGATGGTCTGCTCGATCACGCGCGGACCGGCAAAGCCAATGAGCGCGCCCGGCTCGGCGATATTCAGATCGCCCAGCATGGCGAAGCTGGCCGTCACGCCCCCCGTGGTGGGATCGGTGAGCACGCAGATATACGGCACGCGCGCGTCATCCAGCTGCCCCAGCGCCGTGGATATCTTGGCCATCTGCATGAGGCTCACTACGCCCTCCATCATGCGGGCGCCGCCGGATGCGGCCACAATGATAAGGGGCCTGCGGTGCATGCGGGCGCGGTCCACAGCGCGCGCAATGGTCTCGCCCACAACCGCGCCCATCGAGCCGCCGATGAACGCGTACTCCATCGCGCTGAGCACCACGTTGTGCGGACCCAGGGCGCCGACCGCGTTGAGAATCGCGTCGTCCAGCCCGGTATCTTCCTGGGCTTTGCGCAGGCGCTGCTTGTAAGGCTTCACGTCGTGGAAATTGAGGGGATCGGTGGAGCGCAGGCCCTGGTCGACCAGCTCATACCCGGGTTCCAGCAGCAGCTCGATACGTTGGCGAGCGCCGATTTTGAAGTGATGCTGGCACTTCGGACAGACGTTCAGGTTGGCCTCGAGATCCGGCCTGTAGATCGGCTGGCGGCAGCCGAGGCACTTGACCCAAAGGCCCTCGGTACGAACTCTCCGCTCGCCATCCCCGTTTTCCGGGGCGGTCGCAACCTCTCCGTTCTCGCGTTTAAACCAGGACATAGGCCACGGCTATTGTAAATGACGGAAGTCGTAACCGAGGGAACTGGCAATAGGGAACAGGGAATAGAAAAACTGCGACAATTCGGCCTGATTGGGATTTCTGTCGCCGGTTCCCTGTATTCCCTCTTCTGCTTGTTTAGGGCCTGAAACTTCACACCTAGTACTCAATCCCTTTTTGCGCCAGGATGCCTTTCTGATAGGCATGCTTCACCTCGCGCATCTCGGTCACGGTGTCGGCGAGCTCGACCAGAAGGGGATGAGCATTTCTGCCTGTCAGGACCACGTGCACCATCTCTGGCCGGTTGCGGAGAGTCTCCGCGACGATAGCCGGATCCAGCATTCCATAGCCGATCGCATAATTAATCTCGTCCAGCACCACCACGTCCCATTCTCCGGAGTTGATGGCCTCGCGGGCCTCGGTCCAGGCTGCTTCCACCATGCGGATGTCTTCGGGATCGGTCTCCGCCCCGCCCACTTTCACAAATCCGCGACCCATCTGCTTCATTACGAAATTCTGGCCGAAGGCCAGGACCGCATCGAGTTCTCCATAATGCCAGGAACCCTTGAGAAACTGCAGCATCAGCACGCGCATGCCGTTGCCTACGGCGCGCAGGGCCGTGCCCATCGCAGCGGTGGTTTTTCCCTTGCCGGGACCAGTATTGATGAGCATCAATCCGCGACGCGAAGAAGTCATGGGGGAAGTAGGGAGCGGGGGATCAGGGCTCAGGGTCGCTTCCGGCGCGGTTCTCTACTTCCCTGATGGCTGACTCCTGTTCCCTGCCTTTCTCAGTGTCCTGAGTGATATGGATGTCCAGCCAGAATTGTACATGCGCGATAGATCTGCTCGGCCAGGACCAGTCGGGCAAGCGCATGAGCCATGGTGAATGGGCCGAAGGACAGCAGCAGTTGGGCGCGCCGCCGGGTTTCGTCGCTCCAGCCGCTGGCCGGTCCGATGACGAAGACTATTTCGCGGGCTCCCTGGTCTCGTCTCTCGCCGATCCATGCCGCAAATCCCTCGGAGGTCATCTGGCGTCCTCTCGAATCGAGCAAAACCGCGACGGGAGCGGTCCGGCCGGTCTTCCGGTCAAGCCAGTCCATCAAGTCCTGTTCGCTGCGGAATCCCAGAGCTTCGGCTGGCAGAAACGCCGAGGCTCGTTTGAGATAGAGCTCACTCAAACTATTGAATTTGTCTCCGCCGGGGATGCGCGCTCCGACGTGGGCCAGTATCAACTGCATGGAAAGCAGGATAGCGCCGCCCGCCAGTCAGCCTGGGTGAAATGCGTCCCCTCGCCAGATTCCTGGATATATCGGCCCCAGTATTCTGTTTTTCATATCCATTTTGGGACGAATGGCCGTTCGTCACAAATAACTTGTTAATTTTGTTGGTGTTTGCCGACCGAGGTACACAAACACAATTGGCCATCGCCATGCATTCAGAAGGAATGCGGCATCTCTTACTTCTTCCGTTCCGGTACGATGCACCGCCGGGCACAAATCGGGTTTTCGGCTTCTTGTTTGCCACAGTCGGGCCGTTTTCTTTGTGATGACTTACTTGTTGCATCATGCGTGCGAGTTATGGGCCTACCCCAGGCCTGAGCGTTGATCAGACACAGAAAACAGACGGATCGGGTCCCTTTTTAAACGCGAGAGATCCTTTCCCACTTGTGGAGGAGTCCCTCATGCGAAAGCTCAGTTTTAAGAGCGCACTTCTGCTGATGTTGGCGACGGCCGCTCTTGTGTTCACATCAATCGTGGTGGAGAAACCCGCTTATTGCCAGGAAACCACAGGCGGGCTGCAGGGCACGATAAAGGATCCATCGGGCGCCGTTGTGCCCAAGACCAAAGTGGTCCTTACCAGCCCGTCAATGGTAGGCAGCAAAGAGTTGGTGACCGACTCCAGCGGGTACTACCGGTTCGCCAACCTGCCGCCGGGCACCTACACCCTGACCATCACCGCGCAGGGGTTCAAGACGGAAAAGCGGGAGGGCATAAACATTGGCATAGGCCGCCTGCCCACCCTGGATCTCGCCCTGCAGATCGGAGCTGAGACTGCCACCGTGGAAGTCAGCACGGAGGCCCCGGTCATCGACACGACCACAACTGTGAACATGACCAACGTCAGCACCGAGGCGCTTCAACTGCTTCCCACCGGCACCACCTACCAGTCGGTGATCCAGTTTGCCCCGATGGCGCGCAATGAGCCCCTGGCGGGATTGTCGGTGCGCGGCCAGGGCAGTGGCGGCAGCGGCGGCTCGATGCCGGGCTCGAGCGGTAACGGTCTGGGCTTTGGTTATTCCATCGGCGGCGCGGCCGACTCGGAGAGCAGCTACCTCGTCGAAGGCCAGGACACCGAAAACATCTCGGGCGGCTATTCCAAGGCCAATGTGCCCATGGAGTTCATCCAGGAAGTCCAGATGAAGACCTCCGGGGTTTCTGCAGAATATGGAGGCGCGCTGGGCGGCGTGGTCAACGTGGTCATGAAGAAGGGTGGGAACGACTTCCATGGCCAGTTCTTTGGGACCTACGAATCCAGCGGTACGGACGCCAACCCGGTGAACGCGTACCTGCGCTATGATCCGCTCGACGCGGGCCAATTCGACAACAACGGCAATGCCATTGGCGATCCGGCTGCTCAGCTCTATCAGGCGAAGAAGGACCACTTCCGCACTCTGTTTCCTGGTGTCATCGTGGGCGGACCCATCAAGAAAGACCGCCTCTGGTTCTTTGTGGGTTTCGAACCCCAGATCAACAGCCGTTCGCGGACGGTCGATTTCACCCCCAGCACCTCGCCCTCGAACGCTGGCCTGGGCGTTCAGTACTTCACCCAGGACCGGCAAACCTATTTTGGGTCACTGCGCTTTGATGCCGCCGTGACGAGCAAGATTCGCGTGTTCGGTTCGTGGCTGTACCAGTATGCTCGCGAAACCGGCGACTCCATTCCGACCGGCGACCCGATCAAGCAGGAAGCGGGCTACCAGAACCCGGACATCAACACGCCGATCTCCAACTTCTTCCACGGCCTCGGCTGGTCGGCCCCGAACGCCACGTATAACACGGGCGCGGACATCACCCTGACCCAGAACCTGGTAGCCACCACCAAGTACGGCTACTTCTTCGAGAACTACCACGACTTCGGCTGGCCCACGACGCTGCCGAACGTGGTCTGGAGGACCAACGGCATCGCCCAGAACGATAGAAACGGCAACCCGTTGCCGTCGACCCTGCAGTTCTCGAGCGGCACCTCGACCACCCCGTACAATTCCACATACACGTTGTTCAACGCCAGCAAGCACTACCAGTTCAACCAGGACCTGGCCTTCTTCAAGGGCGGCTGGGCTGGCACTCACAACTTCAAGTTCGGGTACCAGCTCAACCACCTGGTAAACGTCATCTCACAAAACGGCAACGTGCCCCTCGCGAGGATCTACCCGGGCGTCCACCACTACACCCCGAGCACAGATTTCGGAATTAGCAACTGCGGGACCCTGAAGGGAGCCTGGGGCGCCTGCACCGGCCAGTATGGCTATATGTACGTGCTGGACTTCGCCACTGTGCTGCCCACCCCCGCCAGCGACTATAACCACGCTCTTTACGTCCAGGATTCCTGGCAGGTCGGCAAAGGTCTCACCATCGATGCCGGACTGCGGATCGAAAGAGAGCACCTGCCCGCTCCGGGCGGCATTAAGGTCAGTTCCATCGATTTCCCGTGGAGCGACAAGATCGAACCCCGGCTGGGCGCTGCCTGGGATCCCACCCGCAAGGGAAGGATGAAGATCTTCGGCAGCTACGGCATAGTCAACGACGTCATGAAACTTTTGCTGGCCCAGACCTCTTGGGGCGCGCAGGCGTATGAGGAGTGCGTTTACCCGCTCGGCCCCGACGGCAGCGGGTCCTTCAACGTCAACGATCTCGACCTGGTCTTCAAGGGAGGACGAGCCTGCCCCAGCGCGGCATCCAACGTGGGGGCCAACTTTGCCAATGGGCAGGTGCCCGCCTCGCTGACAGACAAGTCGGGCGTTTCCTTGATCGAAAACGTCAATTACCGACCCTGGGAGCCGGTGGCGCCGGGTGTCAAGCCCTATCGGCAGCATGAGTACGTAGCCGGCTGGGACTACGAGATCAAGCCCGGCTGGGCCTTTGAGGCACGCTACGATCGCCGCCGCCTCGATCACGTCATCGAAGACGCGTCGCTGGCCGATCCGGCGAACTTTGAGCTTTACACCATCGTCAATCCGGGAGAGGGCGTCAACCGGACCATCGACGGCTATGCCAATTACCTGACGTCCATCGGGGATGCTTATGGCGTTCCGGGTGTGTCATTCAACACCGCGGCGCCCTTCGGCACCTGCCCGTCGTGTCCGCCCAATCCCAAGGCGATCCGCAATTACGACGGCTTCGAAGTGCGCCTGACCTTGACCGCAAAGCGCGGCCTGATGGGCATGTTCAGTTATACCTGGAGCAGCCTTTGGGGCAACTACACCGGCCTGACCACCACCGACCAAAGCGACGGCGGCAGCACCGGACGGAACTCGCCCGACACCACCCGCTCCTTTGACGAGCCGTTCTACTATTTCGGCCAGAACGGCAAATCCAACAACGGGGCACTCCCCACCGACCGGCCCAACGTGCTGAAGGGCTACGTCTACTACGCGTTGCCCACCTTTAAGCACCAGACCACGAACATTGGCCTTGTGCAGTATGCATACCAGGGCACCCCGTTGGGGTCCTACGCTGACCTGGCCCTTGGAAGCGCAGGTGGTCCGATCGAGGCGACATACTTGTTCGGCCGCGACAAGTGGGTGGACATGACCACCGACGCGAACGGAAACATCACCCTGAGCAACCCCTACACCAAGCGGACTCCCTGGTTCATCCAGTCCGACCTGAACGCGTCGCACCAGATCAAGGTGGGCGATCACCAGAATCTCACCTTTGAAGCCACCGCGCTGAACGCCTTGAACCAGCGTTCCGTGACCGCGTACGGCATGGCCATGAATTCGTGGAACTTCGGCACCCCGCTGTATCCGGGTCTCGATAGCTCCGGCAATCCCGTCAACTTCGGCGACGGTGCCGAGCTCTACCAGATCCTGGAAGGCGGATATAACACCCAGCAGTTCATCAACGGAGTCCCCGGTTTCAGCGGTACCAACGTGATCAAGAACTCGCAGTACAAGCAGCCCTACCTGTTCCAGAACGGGCGCACCCTCCGCCTCGCGGTGCGCTTCACCTTCTAAACTCAGCCTTTCCGTTCATCAAGGGACCTGGTTCGCCGGGTCCCTTCGCTTTTGCGGAAGCTCCGAGGGACGGAGAATGGGGGTGAACCGGCTGGAAACAACCGGGCCAGCCTGCCGAGGCATCCAATCCTCGCCGCGATCGCGGCAGGGAGGAACGTGATGGCAAACGAAGCGGAATCGCGCGAAAGCGGATCGCAGGGCGAGCGTCAATCGGGAGGCGGGACAGGCAATCCGCGCACAGAACGACGCCAACCAATCGGCGGCGGGCAGATTTCCCGCGAGGAAGAGAGACGTGGCCAGGCAGGCGGCGAAGGACATGTCAGCCAGCAGTCGGATGCTGAAACCGATGGCGGCGAGCCGTCAACCCAGACCAGCACCGCCCAGGACGAGTCTGGCCAGCTCTAGACAAGAGTGAACGAGTGAAGAGCGGCCGGGGTGTCCGGGCTCCGGCGCACCTTTCTCCACCAACCGCCCTGTTCAGGACTTCGGGGATTTCTTCTTGGCGGCAGGTTTAGCGGTGGACTTTCTGGCGGCAGACTTGGCCGGGGACTTCTTCGCCGGCGATTTTGCGGCCGCCTTCTTTGCGGGCGTGCGCCGGGTCGCCGGAGCGTGGGATGTCGCGGCGGACTGTGATCCGGCGGCGGACTGTGATCCGGCAGCGGACCGCGAGCCGGCAGCGGAGTGTGATCCGGCAGCTTTGCTGCGTGCGCTGCGCGTCTTCTCGGCAAGCGCAGCTTTCAGTTCCCCTTCGAATTCGGAAGCACTCAGGGGGCGCGCTGACTTGCGCAGCCGCTCGATGTCATAGAAAGCGCGGCGCTCGGCAAGGAAGACGTGCACCACGAAATCGACATAGTCCAGCAGGACCCATTCGCCCTGGCGCCGGCCTTCCACCGAGTTGGGCAGGACGCCGAATTCGCGCTTGAGCCGCATCTCCACTTCGTCGGCAATGGCGACGGCTTGGCGATCGTTGGTGGCGGATGTAACCAGGAAAAAGTCCGAGAGGCCGGAATCCACCGGGTCGAGTTCCAGGATTCGGGTGTCCTCGCCTTTCTTGTCTTCGCATGCCGCGGCTGCGGCCTGAACCAGAATGCGGGTCTGCTGGTGGGTATGGGCTGTTGCCATTCTTCCGATACGTCTCCGGGATTCATCGTAACAGCGGACAGCGAACGCTGGACAGGGCCAGCCATGGCCGACGCCGGACGCGGCTAACGGCCGGATGCGGCTAACGGCCGGACGCGGCTAACGATAGAGGCCGCGCATGCGGATGTAGTCGGCAACGCGGACAGGAAGGGACTGGGATACAGCGGCTTCCCGCGACGAGGAGCGGATCTGGGACCGGATGTCCGATGCGCTAATCTCCACGTCCAGGTCCGGAAGAATGTAGAAGGGCGCCGTCTCGCCAGCGGGATTCCGAATGAGATAGGAACGAAGCTCGATGGTACCGCGGCTGTCCTCCTGTTCTTTTGCTGAGGGGGAGCCAAGGGCAAGGCCCTCGGGCAGGCAGCAAGCCAGGTGGTTGAGATCCTGTCCCGGCCGCGAAGCAACCACGATCGACGCGACGAAGGGAATTCTCTCTGCCCCGTGCCAGCGCCGCAGGCCGGCAAAGGAGTCGGCCCCCATCAGGCAAAACAGGCACCCGGATTCAGAAAGACCGGCGCGCAATTTGTGCAGGGTTTCCAGGGTGTAGTTCGGTTGGCCGCCGGCGCTGGGCACGTCCGCCAGCGAGATTTCGAACCCCGTCTCGCCGGCGATGGCAAGCTCCGTCATGGCCAGGCGATCCGGAAACGGGGCGGTCGAGCCTTCCGGCTTAAGCGGCTGCGCGCCAACGGGAGCAAACAATACGCGGTCCAGCCCCAGCGCCTCGCGGGCAGCCCGGGCCACTGCAAGGTGGCCGAGGTGCGGAGGATCGAAACTACCCCCGAAGAACGCCACCCGGCCGCCCCGACACTGGGGGTCGCCCGTCCATCTGGGATCATTGCTTCCGGAAGGCGCCGGTTTCTTCATTGATTTATCGTAAAGTGCTCGAATTGGGCACGCAGTACAATCGCAATCAATGCGCTACATCATTGCACTGTTTGCCCTCGCCGGCATCTACGTCTCCTGGCTCGCCCTACGGGTTCACTACTCCACCGAAACGCAGCCCTGCTCGATCAATGAGAAGTGGGATTGCGGGATCGTGAACCACAGCCCCTATGCTGTGATCGGGCCGATCCCCGTGGCGGCGATCGGCATCGCCGGATATGTGGCCATGGCCGTCCTCTCGCTGGCGCGGCGGAGATGGCTGCTCGCCGGCGCGGCGGTGATCGGGCTGGCATTCTCGCTCTACCTCACCCATGTTGAAAAGGATCTGCTCATGGTGTGGTGCCTATATTGCGTGATTTCGCTGGGCATCGTTTCCCTGATCACGCTTTTGAGCGTGTTGTGGGCCGCTTTAGGGCGTTCGAACCGCCGGCGACCGATCGGCACGTAGTTGGTAATCCGCGGTGTCTCGGCCCCGGCCGGCTGCCGACTGGCCGCGCTGATAAACTCTTAAATGGATCGATGTTAAGGAAAGCTTACGCGCGTTGGATGTACCGCTGGGAAACGCGGCTCACGACGCGGGATGAAAATCGTGTGGTGCGTCCGCTGGAGTGGGGCTTCGAGTGGATTGCGCCTTTTCTGGAGGCCCATAACCTGGCATCCGCGGATTTGCTCCTCGCCGAGCGGCGCGGCAATGAAGCTGCCGAAGCGGCGATGGCTCGGATCAACCAGGTTCTCATCCGGAACAGTGAGATTTTTTTTGGATACGAGCGTCCTACCGATTTCCGCCTCGAGGAGCGCCATCCCCAACTGTTTCCCACCAATGTGCGCCCCGAGACGCTGGCCCAGGAAGCGGCGTTGAAACAGCAGGCTGAAGACGGGTTGGTCCCGCGGGCGCAGTTTCTCCGTTTCACCTCGCCGGAGCGTACTCCCTATCCCGAAAACGATCTGGTCAATGCACGCTGGTTTCCGGCGCCCGCGCACAAGGATGCTGCGCGGCCCAGGCAGGCGATCGTCATTCTGCCGCAGTGGAACGCCGATGCTTTCAGCCACAACGCGCTGGCCACGATGTTCAACCGCATGGGCATCTCGGCGCTGCGGCTCTCAAAGCCGTATCACGACATTCGCCGGCCCACCGAGTTGGAGCGTTCGGACTACGCCGTAAGCGCAAACCTCGGACGCACACTCTCTGCCTGCCGCCAGGCCGTGGTCGATATCCGCTGCTGCATCGACTGGCTCGAAGAGCAAGGCTACGAGCACTTCGGCGTTCTGGGTACCAGCCTGGGATCTTGCTACGGGTTCCTGGCCAGCGCGCACGACAAGCGCATTCGCGTGAATGCGTTCAATCACGCGTCGACTGCATTCGGCGACGTGGTGTGGAAGGGACAGAGCACGCGCCACATCCGCCAGGGCCTGGTAGAAGCCGGCCTCACGCAAGAGCGGCTGCGTGCGCTTTGGGCGTCCGTCTCGCCGGTGAACTACTACGACAAGTTCGTGAGCGAAGCGGTGGAGGGACGCAAAAAGAAAGTGCTGGTGGTGTACGCCGATTACGACCTGACGTTTCCGCGCGAGTACTCGCTGCAGGTGGTGGAGGCGTTTCGACGGTCGGGCGTGAATTTTGAAGAGCGGGTTCTGCCCTGCGGCCACTACACCACCGGCGAGACCCCATTTAAATACATGGACGGGTGGCACCTGGGCTGGTTCGTGTACCGCGCGTTCAAGGCGCTGCGTGCCGAGAAGGGGTTGGGCACGCCGGACGCCGCAAAGAATCCAGCGACGCAGGAAGAAGATCTGGTGTCGCGGTAAGTTCCTTCGAGGGCCGATCATCCAAAGCTCGCTTCCATGCGTACTATCCCGCGTTCGCACCGCCTGCGGGTGCAGCGAAGGCAGGGCACCGGCAGCCACGCGGCCGGGGAAGTCCGACGCGAACAGGCCGGTTGTCCTGCATCGTTCGGGGCATGGTTTTGGTTTGTCGCTCAGCGTACAATCAGGCTAATTTTCCCAATTCCCTGTGATCGACCAGAGGGTTAGCCATGGTCTCCGAGCTCAAGCGGCTGCTCCACCCGTTTCGGCGGGGCTTTGCCTTTTATATATTTTTTACGTTGATCCGGCAGGGACTGGTGGTAGGCGGCGGGTACGGGCTCGTTCTGCTGATCCGCTCCTACGAACACCGGCCCGCGCAGTCCGCGTTGCTGGCCCTTGCCGTGCTGATCGGGTACAAGCTGCTGCTCGACACCATCGACCAGCTGATGGGCTGGAAATTCGCCAAGCACGTCAGCTACCCCATGTTCCGACAGCTCAGCGTGAACGTATTCGCCAAGCTGCTCAGCCTGGACCAGGGCTGGCACCAGGCCGGCTCAAGCGGCGCGCGCCGCGGCGAGATAACCAACGGTCTGAGCAAGTTCGCGCAGACCAGCGACAGCCTGGCGCGAGAAGTCTGCCCCCTGCTGGCAGGCGCGCTTCTGAGCTTGTTCCTGCTGCGTTCTTACGTAGGAATGCCGTTCTGGCTGGCCATTCTTCCGGCGGCCGCGGCGGCCTTCTTCTGGCTCTCATATGAAGAGAATCGGCGCTGTGTGAAGTTCCGGGAGACGCGCTATCGGCATTATGCGTCGGACTACTCGCTGAGTATTGAGTGCATGGAGATGCACGCCGACGTAGTGCGTTACAACCAGGAGCAACGGATCGAGGACCACTATCGCCGCATCCATCACGGCATTGAACGCAACGGACTGGCGGAAGCGCGGATCCAGGGCTGGTTCGGCTTGTCGAAGGGAATTGTGATCCTGGCCATGCAGGCTTACCTTCTGTCGCACTGGATCGGGATGCTAACCGTGCATAGTCTCGATGGCGCAATGCTCGTTTACCTCTACATGCTCTCTGACCAGTTGTGCGGCTCGCTTTGGGGATACGCGGGCATGTGGGGCCGCATCAGCGAGGCGTGGGAGCCCATCAAGCTGTTCCTCAAGATAAGCTCGGCCAAGCCCGCAGTAGCCGATGCGGCTGAAAACTCCGCGATCCGTATCCCGGAGCAGGTGAGCCTGCAGTTCTGTGACGTCGAATTCAGCTATCGCCCGGAAGAGCCGGTGCTGAACAAGCTCAGCCTTTCTGTGGAAGCCGGAAAGAAAGTCGGACTGGTGGGTCGCACCGGGTGCGGCAAGTCAACCCTGCTGAACCTGGTAGCACGCCTCTATGATGCGCACCGGGGCAGCGTGTACGTAGGGGGAGAGGACGTGCGGCGCTGGCCCCTGAAGAAGCTTCAGCGAATGTGCACTTGCCTTTCGCAGAATGGCGGCGTGTTCTTCTCCGAAGCCACGCTGCTCGACACTATCCGTTTCGCCCAGCCCGATGCATCGTTCTGCGAAGTAGTGGAGGCGGCACGCCGGGCCTGCATTCACGACGAGATCATGAACCTGCAGGATGGTTACCAGACAAAGGCAGGGGAACACGGCAAGAACTTGTCCGGCGGGCAGCGGCAGCGCGTCGCCATTGCGCAGGCGTTGCTGAGCCTGAATGATCCGGGCAAGAAGGTTGTACTGCTGGACGAGTGCACCAGCAATCTGGATACGGAGACCGAGGCGACCATCCTGCGTAACATGTGGCCGCTGCTCGACGGCAAAACCGTGGTGCTGGTGACCCACCGGGTTGAGGCCATCCAGGGATTGGTGGATGAAGTCGTGGCCATCAGTGAAGGCCGCGTGGCCTCGCAGCTTGCCGGCCGCGAACTGGGTTTCTATACGCCGCAACTGGAAGCGCAACCGGTGGCATGATCCGGTTCATCCGGCGCGCCGCGCAGAGTCAAGGATCGCAGAAAAGTCGCGAATCAGGCGCCTACCGTCAAAGCTAACAATGCGGACCGCGCGCCTTTCCACCAGCCAACTGCGAGTTTCACATTGGCGCCGATCGGCTTGAACGTCGCTCCCTCATCAATGCTGTAGGAAACCTGCAAATCATTGCCCAAGAATGACAGGCTGGGCGCAGGTCAAACCGGTGAATCCGTCCCCGACGAGCAAATCCGCGCCAGGGCCGGAAAGTTCAAAGGTTGCCATCCGCGACGAACTGCCTGTTCCGGTTGCGGCACGTCCCTGCAGGGTGAGCGCGTTGTTCAGGATGTAATCCAACCGGTATCCGCCCCCGGTATGGGTGATCTGCGCGCTCCGGACCAGTTGGAAGATCGACCATGTGCCCTGCCAGGGCTGGAACCCCTGGCCATCGACGAGAAGCGAGGCGGATTGCGCGTTGGCGCCGTTCCAGGTAAGAGTCTGGGGAGTAGACCCGGATGGCATTTTCAAGCCGTCCATGACTACCGTGGCGTTGTTGACGCCGTTGCCGGAAATGAAGCGCAAATTGAAGCTAAAAGATGCGGATTTTGCGCCGCCCTGGTACAGAGAGGTGCTGAGGTGCGCGGCCCGATTGAAGTACGAAAGGAATTTCTGGTTCACGGGACCAGGCGCAGCGGGGGCGGCAACGTATTGCGTGCCGGACAGTGCGAGCGTGTCCTTCAGGTCGCCGGCCAAGGCCGTCCAGATTACGCCGGTTCCGGGCGCAAAGACCCTATCGACGTCGGACAAGGCAGCCTGCGGCGCATTGACATTGGAAACGAAGGGGAATTTTGAGAGCAGCGGATTGATGTTGTTGCAGATATTCTTACCGGCTCCGTTGGCGGCCCCCCCTTTTTGGGGCTTGCGGCCATCGACACAGTCGATCGGCTGTTTCAACAGGTTGATCACCAGTTTCTCAACATGGCCGTCCGGATCGACATTAAAGCCCTGTTGGACCTGCTGAACGGCGCCGTTTGCCGCTGTGACCTGCACGGAAATCGGTGCGAAATCGACAGGATCCGTGATGACAGGTTTGGTCGCTGTGGCAAGGTCGATCGCCCCGCCCAGGTTCGACAACGCTGTGATGTAAGTCTTGTTGCCGTCGCCTATAAGGCGATCAGTGGAGTTCGCGTCCACAAAGGCCTGGGCGGGCTGGAAAACTTTCTTGATCTGCGGGTCATTGACGGCAGTGTTGTGTGAAACCAGGTAAAAGAGTTCCAAAAGTGGCGACGCAGGTTCCGTCAGTTTCCCGAGGCGCATGGATGCATCTTTCAGGCTGGTGCAGTTCACTACCCGTGCAGAACTAAGATAGGCGCGCCACTCCTTCAGGAAATCGGCGGAGTACTGCGACCAGAGAGCGCTGCCGCTGACGGCGGAACTCAGTGCCTGCCCGCCTGCATCACCCAGGACCCAGGTTTCCCCGGCGGCGTACTTGTCCGGATGCTGAACCGCATTTTGCATAAATGCGAAGCCATCCTTGGAGAAGGCGCCGCGCACAATCTTGGGGTCCACCACGTAGGAAGCGCTTCCGGGGTATTGCTTGTTGAAGTCGATGGTTTGACCGGCCTTGTCGCCATCCGCCAGCATGGCCTGGTATACGCGCGTCACGCCCAGAAAATTGTGGAGATACGAACGGGTGTGGTCGCGCGCCACCGAATCCACGGTGATGGAGTAGGGCGGATGGTGCAGCAATTCGTTCCCGTAGAAATCGATCTGCTTCTTGGCCAGGTCCTGCTGTTCCGGGTTAAGGTCTGTCCGCGATCCGATCCAATACTGAAAAAACGCCGGGGTAAGGAATTTCGGATCGCACTTGTCGGGGTTGCTTGTGGTAACGAGATACGCTTTCAGCGGGTTGTAGGCCGCGTTGTAAAGGCTGAAGTCGCTGGCGTTGGCAGGCGCATCAGGCAGGCCGCGCATGCTCGCCAGGAATCCGTTCTGTGCCGGATTGAGCAGCATGGGCCGGAAGCGATCGAAGTAGACCTTGCGCGCCTCGTCCTCGAGCTTGTCGCCCTGGTAGAGGCCGAACCGGTAACTCAGATGGGGGCCGTTCTGCCGCCAGTCATCGAGTTGCAGAATGGTCAGGCGCAGATCGTCGAGTGCGCTGAGCTCTTTCGGTCCGGCCATGGAGGTCCCGGTGGCGTCGGTCACCGGCAGAGCGCGCGCGTCGTCTTGAATGCGGTGCTCGATAGCCGCGTTATTTATGTAGGAAACGATGAGGAAGATGGTGTAGAGCGCAAAGAGAAACGCCAGGGTCCCGTAGAGAATGCGGCGGAAAAGCCTGGCGGGCGCGCTCTGCCTGGTCGCAGTGAGCGCGCTTCGATCTCCCAGGATCACCTCGGGCAGCAGGCGGGGCAGGAACGTCCATTGCGGCACGCGCGCCTGGGTCATCACTGGCGCGGGGGCGGCGGCGGGGGCGGCAGCTCTTCCCATGGAGAGGTTGATGTACTGGGTGGCGCCGGCATCCTGGGGGGTGTGCCGGGGCTCCGCCGCAGCCGGGGCGCTCACCGCCCGCTCCACGATGCGCGCGCGAATACCGGTGAAATAGAAGCCGCGCAGGTAGGGATTGGCGCTTAGCTGGGAGGGCTTGCAGAGCTCCACCAGATACTGGTTGAGATTCTTGCGAACCTTGCCGAGCTCGCGGGGGAACTCGTATACGCCGGAAACATTTCTGGGGTCGTTTTCGCGGTCCAGCATCTCCACCCGGAATTCGCCCAGCTGGTAAACCAGGCCATCGATGATCCCGGCCAGCAGGCGCGAAGCCTGTTCGGCGTATACGCCCGCGGAGGCATCACTGCGCGGCAACGGCACGCCCAGCACCTGGCGCACTTCGGCGTCGGAAAGATTGCGCACGTATTCGGCAAAGTGAGGCACGCGATCGAGCTTGGTGACGATCACGTACACCGGCAGAGGCATCCCGAGGATCCGGCTGACCTCGCGTAGTTGCGCTCCGGTAGCGCGCGCCGAGGCCATGAGCGACTGGCCCGCATCGCCAACGAGGAGCTGGTCCGCGCTCACGCAAACGATGACTGCCCGGGGCGCGGCACCGCTGCCGAATGCGGAGCGATAGGCCCGGGCCCGAGTTCGATGGACCAGCCTGCCGAGAAGAGTGTTGTTGGGTCGCACCGAGGCGCCAATCTCGAGGAGCGCGGCGGCCTTGGTGAACCACAGATTGATTACGTTTGTGGGCACCTGGTCGCCATCGAGCGTCGCCGTTCCGGCCAGCAGTTCGGGATCCAGGCCGGACTTCAGCACGGTGGTGGTCTTAGCGGAGCCGGAATCGCCAAGAATGTAGAGCAGGGGCAGCGCATCGATCGCTTTGGCTCCCTGTTGAGAGGAGCGCAGCTTGCGGTTGGCATCGTTGAGCATCAGGTCCAGCTCCGCGGTGGCGGCGGTGCCAGCCTCTTCGCCCTGCTGCCCCTTTTCTTTTTTGGCGCGCAGGTGCATCACCACGATGGTGATGGCGGCGGCAATGCCGATCAGCAGAACAAGGATGACAAAGACCAGGTACGCCGCACCCTGAAGGTGGAGCAGGGCCGCAAGGCCGAACGCCAGCAGCGCGGCCACCAGTAGCACGACGACGGCGAGTATGTAGGCAAGCAAGGTGTTCCCCCGAAATATCTTTCCTGTCGCATGAGTGCGGCGCTAAGTATAGCTTCCCAACATGTCTCCAGCCCGCGAAACCTGCGGCACCGGGTGAGTGGATTCCATCATCTCTCCCACCTCTCAAACTCGAGAGGAGGAGCACCCGGTTTGAGCAAGCTCAAGCGAAAGCTAGCTGATGTGCGAAGCTCCCGCGCTCAGGGCGAACCAGAATCCGCCGAAGGCCAGGAGCGTGATCACGAACAGGACCACGGCCGCGATACCCAGAGCGCGGCTCCAGGGGTCCACGGTGGCAATCTGTTTTACTTGGGGCGCGGGAGCGTCGGGCAAGAAGCTGGCCTGCCCGCGGACGCGATCGATCTTTTCCCGTGCCTGGCGAACCAGGGTCTGGATCTCTCCGCCGGGGCGCTGGCCCCACTGTCCCCCGTTGCCCTGGCCCGACACATACGTACTGGCCGCCAGAGCGTACTTTCCTTTGAAGCCCAGCAGCATGCACAAGCAGTAGACTTCAAGGCAATCGGCCGTTTCCTGGGAGTCCTGGCGAGCCAGCAGCGTACGCAGATGCTCGAAGAAGATCTCGCCTGCGAGGTGGTGGCCGAACATCTCGTCCTGCATGGGACGCTGCGCCCAATCGGCGAATGCCGGGCTCTGCAGCTTGAGGACACTCTCATCGAGAAGCGAGACCACCGCGAAGAAGGCGAGCTGATTGATTTCGCTCGAATAGCCCAGCCCCTTGGCGTGTTCCATGGCGGCTTTCAGGGCGGCACGGATGCTGGTGCGGAAGTCCTGCGAGTTGGCGGCGGACTGCTGGTTCAGCACCGACAATCGCACGATAATGGTGAGCGCGTTTTCATAGCAGGACGCAAGGCTCTGCGTGCGCGTTGGAATTTGTGTCATCGAATGGCTCCGATTGAGCGGAGTAATGAAAAACCCCGGGGACGAATCACCCGTCCGCGGGAGCACGTTCTGTCACCTTGTATGGGCCCCAGAGGAAGTCCCCGGATCACAGCGTCATCAGCCCTCAAGCTCAGGCGACAAAATAAGGACTGTTGCGTAAACCACTAAGAGCATACCTCAAGAGCGGAAGAAGCGAAGGAGAAGTTATCCCCCAACGTAATCGCAGAAGCTGATTCTGTGAGTGAAGCGGATGCGGGCGAATCCGGCCGGACCCTTTACGGCGAAGAAGCATAAGTGTAAGCTAGCTTGGCAATATACCCCCAAGCTTCCGGGGTCTCCGCGGAGAGGTCGTGGTGCGTGGGGTGGAAGCCTCCAGGGGTTCCCTGTGGACAAATCAATCGTCCCTGGGATGACGGCCCACGCGGGGAACAGGACCGCTTTCAATGAGCAATAAAAATTCCAGTTCGGGGCCGGAGCAGCCCGACCCGCTCAGCGCGACAGGCATGTTCCTGCGCGCCTTCGAGCAAGAAGGAAAGAGCGAGGCAAAGCCGGCGGATGTATTTCCGCCCCAGCCCGGGAAACCTGCATCGCCGCTCGCGGCCGGGCCGGGAGCGGGAATGCCGTCGAGTGCTTCCGCGCCTCCGGGCGAGTTCACACAGGTCTTCAGCAGCGCGGCCCAGCGTCCCGCGGCCACTCCGCCGGCCCGGGAGGCTCCGCCCCAGCTTGCTACACAGGTGGTAAGGGGACCGGCGCAACCATCGCCCGAAGGGGCTCCGGGGGAGTTCACCAGGATTTTCGTCCCGGGAACGCCATCGTATACTCCGCCGGCCCGCCCCTCAGAAGAATCTCCGCGCCCTGGAACGCCCGCAGGGCCCTCCCGCTCCAAGGGATTTTCCTCACCTGGAGTATCCGATTCGGCTTCTGGCGAAGGAGGTTTGACCCAGTTCTTCAGCAGTCCCCTCCGGCCCCCTGTACCCGCGCCTTCTCCTGCGCCTGCAACCGCACCGGCTTCGTCGGAGGGAAGTTTCACGCAATTCTTCACCAGTCCATCGCGCCCCGCGGTGCCGGCGCCTTCTCCCGCACCGGCAGCACCGGCGGCTGCGTCGGAGGGAGGGTTCACGCAGTTCTTCAATGACCCTTCGCGGCCCGCAGTTTCAGCGCCATCCGCTCCGCCGCCGCCGGCGGACAACTCGTGGAAGGACGACGACCCATTTTTCCGGCCCCCGCAGAAAAGCTCCGTGCCGGAAGGGCCGTCTCCCAGCGTAACGGGCATTCTTTCCTCCTTGTCAGGATCCGGGGCGGGCACGTCCACGCCCAAAGCGCCGGAGCCTGGACCATATCGGCCCGATCCACTGTCCTCGTACGCTCCACCCAAGGCCGCCGAAGATCCAGGCGGAGTGACGCAATTGATTCATCGACTGGCTCAGCAGCCGCCCGTTGAGGCTGCGCAACCAGCGGCGCCGGCCCCTCCGCCTCCGAGTCCGGAGATGGGGGAATTCACCCGCATTATGTCCCGGTTTGACGCGAAGCCGGCCGCAGCAGCTCCCCCACCGCCGCCGGCGCCGCCCGCGCCCGTGGCGCAGCCATGGGCGGCACCACCACCCATACCGCCGGTGCCTCCGGCACCGCACCTTGTGCAGCCACCTTTGCCGCTGCCGCATACTCCTGCGCCGGCACCAGCGCCGGTGTTCGTCGCTCCCCCAATTCCTAAGCCCGCGCCTCCGCCCATGCCGGCGCTCGCACCGCCCAAAAGCAAGCTCGAGGCCATGGTGCCGATCTTGCTGGTAATCAACACATTTCTGCTGGTGCTTTTGCTGGTGGTGGTGATCTTCCTGATCAAGGCGAAGTGAGAGGGCGGGAACAGGGAACGAGAAGCCGGGGCCTGCCTCCGGACTATGCCAACCCTAAGCCAACAGCCCCTTTTCGCGGAGCAGGCTGTCGGGACGTTCGAAGCTGTCGATGATGATGACGCCCTGGGAGCGTGCTTTTCCGGCCCAGCGGGTGGCCTCGTCTTCGTTGAATTTCAAGTCCTGGAGCAGTGTCACGAGGTCGTCGTAGCTCGCGGCCTGGGCTGGACGGCTATTCGTCCGGCCCGCGTAGGGCTTGAAGGTCACCTCGAAGTGCGCCTTCGTTCCTTCAGAGGCGGGTTTGGCGGTAATCAGCAGGTTCCCGATGAGCTTGGGCATGCACTCCTCCCCTGCGCACTTGTTTATAAGTCTGCCACACTCCAATGGACAGACAACGTTAATGGGGCGAAGCGCTCACTTGGGTTCCCGTGGTGGGAATCGCTACGCTGCCACCATGAACCCGCGCTCGAGCAGCTTGCGGATGATGCCCAGACACTCCGTCTGAACTGCCTCGACGGGCGCGTTGGCCTGGGCTGAAAACCCCTGGATGGCCTCCTCCGCGGTGCGGTTTCCATCGCACGTGACCAGGAATTCCGCCACCAGTGGCTGCACGTTCATATGGAACGGAAACCCGCTGACAAGGCGGAGGGTGAGAGCCTCGGCGCGCCATTCGCCCTGGTGCTGGGCGCACACCTGTTCCAGGCGCACGTTGGGCGCCATGCGCGGCTTTATCGCCAGCAGCTTCTCGTCGCTGTCGATCTGCTGCATCAGGGTATGGGCGGAAAATGTGGACACGATCATGTCGCCGAGCTCGCCCTTGGGGGTGCTGGGCACTTCCTCGATCCGTACCCAGTTCCTGCCCTCGCGGCGGCGCATGACGATCAGTCCGTCGTGGATGGCCTCCACGCCGCGGTGGCGATAGTAATCCATATACCCGGCGTAAGTAGCCGCGTCCTGAGATGGATCTTCCGATGTCTCCTTGATGCGCTGCTGGGCGTATTCCTCGGGGTCCTGCGTGAGCCCCTTCATCACCCATGCATCGCAGCCGGTGTCCTGCAGCCATTCGGCCACGCGTTCCTCCCAGGGCTGACCCTTGATCTGCGCCCACTCGCACAGCATCTGCATGTAGCCTCCCTCGTTAAGGTGGTCGTGGGCTTCTTTCACCAGGCGCCGGCACAGGCTGTCGAGTTCCATGGGGTTTTCGCAAAACAGGTAGTCGCCCTGGGGGGTGATGAAGAACGGCGGATTGGAAAGGATGAGGTCGAAGCGTCGGCCGCTTACTGGCGCAAAGCAATCCCCGGCGAGCGCTTCGATGTTCTCGATACCATTCAGCCGCGCATTGAAGAGGGCGCAATCGACAGCACGCTGGTTCAGGTCTGTGGCCACGACGGCATCGCTGAACCGGGAGGCGCCCAGGCTCAGGATTCCGCTTCCCGTTCCCAGGTCGAGCGTAGCGCGGGAGTGCTGCCGCACCGCAAAACGGGCCAGGAATTTGCTGGTAGGGTTGGGCCAAAGAACCATCTCCACCTGCTTGCGGTCGATGGCCGATGCATGGTCCGATGCCACCAGAAATCCGTCGGTGTGGAGCAGCATGGCGCGGGGCTGGAGATCGTCCCCGTTTTGCCTCAACAGTCCTGACTGCAGCAGGAGGGAGAGAATGTCTCCGGGAATGAGATCTGTCACCCGCTTGCGGCTCAGGGGAAGCCCCAGCCAGAACCAGCGCAGCAGAGCGTTGATGGTGAGGGTCGCGGCAGTGCGGTCGAGCAGCCGGGCATGGTTGCGCAGGAAACGCGACGGCAACTCGGCGGCGCCCAGATGTTTGCGCAAATTGGTTTCGTTATAGCCGGCGTCCTCGAACCACGCGCGAAGGCGGTGGGATTCTTCAGCGGAAAGCAGGTTGAGCATCAGGAGACAACGATAGCAGGTGTCAGGTTTCAGGAATCAGGGTTCAGGTGCCTCGGAGATCTTTGCGGACCGCGACTCACAGCGTGCCTGCGGCTGATTTCCGATTCTCCGCAAATGTCACGCGCCAAGACTGACACCTGGAAGCAGAACCTGCCACGTCACGCAAGTTTGCTTTTGCCAAAGTTCGTGAATGCTAATTATCTTGACCCCGAACGGGGCCTGTGTTATCAACAGAAACGCACGGAAATGCGGGTCACAGATGTGGCTGGACGTTTCGGCGGATGCCGAGACGCCGAAGTGTTTTGTGCGTCGGCCCATTATTCTCCAGGGGTTCCTCACATCTCGACAAGATAGTCTCGGCAGAGCGCAAGTCTCACCGGGGCGGTGACAGCGTAAGTCGGATTCTCGACGAAACGCCCGGCCGCCTCTGAACACAATCGTCTGAGGATTTCATCATGGCTAAACAGAGTGCGCAGCATAAACTTGACCGGGTGCGTCCTCCCCGGGTGCAGATTACCTATGACGTCGAAGTCGGTGGCGCCATCGAGATCAAGGAATTGCCGTTCGTCGTGGGCGTGCTGGGAGACTTCACCGGCAATCCGGAGCAGCCCCTGCCCAAGCTCAAGGAACGCAAGTTCGTCGAAGTAAATCCCGACAATTTTGACACCGTTCTGGAAGGCATGAAACCGCACCTTTCCTTCTCGGTTGAAAACAAGTTGAGCGACGATCCCAACGCCGCGAATCTGAAGGTCGATTTAAAATTTCGCAAATTTGACGATTTTGAGCCGGCAAATGTCGCTAAACAGGTTAAGCCCCTGAAGGAGCTTCTGGACCTGCGCACGCGCCTGTCAGATTTGCGCGGTTCGCTGCAGGGCAACGACAAGCTCGAAGAGCTCCTGCTCGAGGCGGTGGGCAACACCGAAAAGCTGGACAAGTTGAAGGGCGAGATCGGCCCAGGAGGGTCCAATGCCTGAAGCAGTAGCAAACGCAGCGGCAGCAGCGGGAGTGGTTGAAACCCAGGAATCGAGCCTGCTCGATCAGATTGTCGAACAGGGCCGGTTTGGCGAAGCCAAGGAGCGCGGCAAGGACCTAGTCAAGGAGTTCGTTGCCCAGGTGCTCGAAGGCTCCATGACCATCGCCAAGGACGCCGAGATGATGATCAACGCGCGCATCGCGCAGATTGATCATCTGCTCTCCATCCAGTTAAACGAGATCCTGCACCACGCGGCGTTCCAGAAGCTGGAAGGTTCATGGCGCGGTCTCAAGTACCTGATGGATAACAGCGAGACGGGCGTGGGCCTGAAGATTCGCGTGTTGAACGTCACCAAGAAGGAATTGCTTCGCGACATCGAGAAGGCGCCGGAATTCGACCAGAGCGCGCTCTTCAAGAAGATCTACGAAGAAGAGTACGGCGTTTTCGGCGGCGCTCCTTTCGGCGCGCTGATCGGCGACTACGAATTCGGCAAGCATCCTGAAGACATGGCGCTGCTGGAAGGCGTGTCGCACGTGGCCGCCCAGGCGCATGCTCCATTCCTCAGCGCTGCCGCTTCCGACCTCTTCAACCTGGAGAGCTATACGTCGCTCGATGCTCCGCGCGATCTGGCCAAGATCTTTGACTCGACCGAATATGCGAAGTGGAAGTCGTTCCGGCAGAGCGAAGATTCGCGCTACGTGGGACTCACTTTACCCCGCACCCTCGCGCGCCTGCCTTATGGCGCCGACACCAAGCCCATCGACGAGTTCCGTTACGAAGAGCATGTCGACGGCACCGATCACAGCAAGTACCTGTGGATGAACGCGGCCTACGCTCTGGGAAGCAAGATGACGCAATCCTACGCGCTATATGGCATGTGCGTAGCCATGCGCGGCGTGGAAGGCGGCGGGCTGGTGGAGGGTCTTCCGACTCACACCTTCGCGACCGATGAAGGCGACCAGGCGTTGAAGTGCCCGACCGAAGTGCCGATTACCGACCGCCGCGAAAAGGAACTCGCCGATCTGGGCTTCATTCCCCTGGTGCACTGCAAGGGCACGGATTACGCCGCGTTCTTCAGCGTGCAGAGCGCGCAGAAGGCGAAGACCTACGATGCCGATGCGGCCAACGCCAATGCGCGGCTGTCCACGCAGCTTCCGTACATCATGGCGGTTTCCCGTTTCGCCCATTATCTGAAAGCCATGATGCGCGACAAGATCGGCAGCTTCATGTCGCGTGAAGAAGCGGAGAGATTCCTTAATCGCTGGATCACAAAGTATGTCACTCCCGACGATTCGGCATCCCCGGCAACCAAGGCAGAGCGGCCTCTGCGGGAAGCGCGCATCGACGTGAGCGAGGTTCCAGGAAAGCCGGGCGTCTATCGCGCGGTGGCTTTTCTTCGTCCTCACTTCCAGCTCGACGAGCTTACGGTTTCACTTCGGTTGGTGGCAGAGTTGCCTGCGCCAGCGAAGTAAGGCGCAATCGTTGGATATCGCGCTGGGTGCGGGACACTGGGGGTCCGCACCCGCTGCGATCATCCGGCACCCGTCTACATGAGGTTGGGCCTGGGGCCTGAATTCTGTAATTTTTTTGCGGCGAGATGAGACTTTTCGCCGGCATATAGCGCTGTAATAAGTGAATCTCTCTTTCCGGATTCTGGCCAGTCAGCGTAGTCATTTCGGGGTTTCCAGGCAATCCGAAATTCCCCGCGGTGGCGGCTTTTGGAATAGAGGGCTTTCGACCGGGGTTTCGACCTGTTCCAAAAGTCGGTCCCATACATAAGAGCGGCGCTATTGGCCTTTTGAGGCAGGCGTCAAGAAGTCTCCGATTCACAACTCTGGGCGGCAGCCTGCTGCCGTTCTCACCCGCACGTAGTATCGAACGGAACTCTCCAAGGAGAATTTGCAATGGCAGTCAATGCATACCTGATCATCGATGGCCGCCCCGGGCCGAGCACGAGCAAATCGGGCGCTATCGATATTCTCTCGTTCAGCTTCGGCGCCAGCCAGACCGCGGTCATCGGCGTTGGCTCGTCGGGCGGCGAAGCCCGCGCCGGACGCGCCAATCTTGCCGACGTTTCCATCATGAAGGTGGTGGACAAGGTCTCGCCCCTCCTCTTCGATGATTGCGTTACCGGCAATTATCTGAAGAAGGTGGACATTATCTACGACAAGCCCATGGGCGACAACCAGGAAGAGTATTACAAGATTCACCTGGAAGACGCGCTGATCACGTCTATCCAGCATTCCGGTTCCAATGAGAATCCGATGGAGTCGGTGACCTTCGCGTACAGCAAGATCAAGGTGAGCTACAACCCGGAAGAAGCCGGCGCACTGAAAGGCTTTATCGACAAGGGTTTTGACGTACTGAAGATCAAGCCGTGGTAACCGACCAGGCAAGCAGGCAAACGGTGCCATCGAATCCGAGAGAACTGTTCAAAGCAGGAAAGGTGCGCGAAGCCTGTCAGGTGCTCACGGCTCATCTCCGTGAGCACCCCAACGACACGGCCTCGCGCACATTCCTGTTCGAGCTTTTGTGTTTTTCCGGCGAGTTTACGCGGGCGGAGAAGCAACTGGCGGTGTTGGCCAGCGGCAGCCAGGATCGGGAAACGGGCGCCATTGTCTACTACGCGGCGTTGCACGCCGAGCGTACGCGCCACGAGCTGTTTGAGAAAGAGGAGTTTCCCGCCGATACCCCCGCATGCCCACCGGGGGAATTGAACGGGAAGCCCTTCACCGATTTGCGCGACGCCGATCCCGATATCGGTGCGCGGCTGGAGGTTTTTGCCGCGGGATCCTACGTGTGGCTGCCGTTCGAGCATGTCCAGAGCGTAGACATGGGGCCCCCGCAACGCTTGCGCGATATGATTTGGGCGCCGGCACTGGTGCAGGCGGCTCCGTCGTTTCGCGGCATGGATCTGGGAGAAGTATTGATCCCGGCCATTTACCCCTTCTCCTGGAAACAGGAGGATGAAGACGTGTGGCTGGGTCGAAAGACCGAATGGTTGGCGGATGATGCCGGCCGGGAATCCCCTACCGGTCAAAAAACATTGCTCGTGGACGGGGAGGAGTTTCCTTTCCTCGAAGTCCGTTCGTTGAAGTTCTTCCACCCTGCGCCTACACCCACTGAGCAATGAAGAAGAGTACAAACACAGGGGCCGCTCAATATGCCACTTCGCGAAGACATCCTTGCCCCCATTCCTGGTGAAAATCCCGGCGGCGCGGATCTGCGCTACGACACCAAGCTGCTGGTCATTGACAAACTCAAGGAATTTCGCCGCCAGGATGACCCCGGCGATAAGGGAGTCTGGCAGAGCGAGCTTAAAACCGCGAACTGGCCGCAGGCCATCAAGCTGGCCCAGGACACGCTCGCCACCACCTCCAAGAACCTGCAGGTAGCGGCCTATCTCACCGAGGCTCTGTTGCAGACCGAGAAGTTCGCGGGCCTGCGGCAGGGCCTTGATCTTGTGTACCGGCTGCTGACGGATTACTGGGACACGGTGTATCCCGTCATCGACCCCCAAGATCCGGAGACGCGCGAGGATCGCGCCACGCCGCTGGCGTGGATCAACACCCAGCTCGAGTTTCCGGTCCGTTCCACTCCGATCAACAACGCCGGCCACTCCACCATCAATTACAAGGATTCGCGCCTCGTCGGCTACGAAGACCAGGTGAAGACCGACAAGGATCGCAAGACCCGCAGCACCATGATCGAAAACGGCAAAATGCCGCCTGAGGTCTTCGACAAGGCATTCAACGAAACCCCCAAAGCGTTTTACGCGCAGGCGGAAAAGGACCTGGATTCCTGCCTCGAGCTGGTTGCAAAGCTCGATGCCCTGTGCGACGAAAAGCTGGAAAACGATTCTCCGGGATTCGGCAAACTCAAGACCTCCCTGACCGAAGCGCGGCAGGTGGTGCACCAGCTACTCGACAGGAAGCGTGAAAAGGAGCCGGACCCGGTGGAAGCGCCGCCCGTGGAAGAGGCGGCGGCGGTAACGGAAGGCGCGAGTGCCGAAGTCGGCGAAGAACTCGCCCCCGGGGCAGCGGTCAGCGTCGGAATTTCCATCGTCGGCGAGCCGGCGGATCGCCGCCAGGCTGTGGGTGGAATCATCGCGGCGGCTGCATTCCTGCGCAAGCGCGAACCGCTCAGCCCCGCACCGTACTTGCTGCTGCGCGCGCTGCGCTGGGGCGAACTGAGAAGCGCTGCCCGCCTGGCGGACAGCCCTCTGCTCGAAGCACCGCCGACGGAGTTGCGGCAACAAATCAAGCGCCTCGCTCTGGGCAAACGCTGGGCCGAACTGCTGGATGCCGGCGAACAGGCCATGGCGCACCCGGGCAGTCGCGCATGGCTCGATCTGCAGCGCCTCTCCGTGGCGGCCTGCCACGCGCTGGGGGCGGAATACGACGCGATCGCAACCGCCATCCAGTCGGAACTACGCGCGTTGCTGAACGATTTGCCGGAACTGCTGGACACAACTTTGCTGGACGATACGCCGGCCGCCAACCCGGAAACGAAGGCGTGGCTGCAAAGCCTGAACTCGAGCCCGCAGTCCGCCTCGGCCGAGGAGACCGAACCAGCCGCGGAAGTGCCCGCCCACCTGAACGGCGCGCCCAGGTGGCTGGCGCCCGCGGTGGATGCGTACGCGCTGGCGCAGGAGGCGCTCAAGTCGGACAATCAAGGTAAAGCTTTCGGGATCATGCGCGCCGAGATCAGCCGGCAGCGTTCCGGACGGCGCCGCTTCCGCCGCATGATGCAAATGGTGGAGTTGGCCATCGAGGCCAAGCAGGACGGAATCGCACAGCCGCTGCTGGAAGACATCGCCGCCATCATCGAAAACCACAAGCTCGACGCATGGGAAGATCCCGAACGGATCGCCAGCGACCTCATTATTCTTCTGCGCTACAGCAAAAGGATCCAGGGGAGTTCGTCGGAAAAACAAAAGCTGTTTGAGCGCATCTGCCGCCTGGACCCGGCGCAGGCGCTGGGCGTGGGGTAAATCATGGCGCGAGGTCAGGGCGAAACCACCATCACCATCTCCGCGCTGGACCGGCTCATGGATCTGGAGCCGGAAAATCACCTGGAGAATCCCCTCAGCCGGGCACAGTCGTTGAAGCTGCTGAAGAGAGCCGTGCGCCGCGATCTCGAATGGCTGCTGAACTCGCGCCGCATCGCCGAAGTGCCCGACGAAGGACTCAAGGAACTGAACAGGTCGGTATACATGTATGGACTGCCCGACCTTTCGGCGATCAGCATGGGATCGGTGGCGGACCGCAACAAGCTGGTGCGCCAGGTGCTGGGCGCCATCACCATGTTCGAGCCTCGGCTCACGAACGTGCGCCTGGTGCTGGTGGAAACCCCGGATGCCGGCAAGAAGGACGTACGCCTGCGCATTGATGCCATGCTGCGGGTCGATCCAGTGCCCGAGCCGATTTCCTTTGACACCGTCATTGAGCTGAAGAGCGGCAATTGCCATCTGGCCGGAGGCGACGATGCGCGATGAACTGCTCCTTTATTACGAGCGCGAGCTCGACTACCTGCGCAAGTCGGCGGCGCAGTTTGCCGAAAAACATCCCAAGGTAGCTTCGCGCCTCGTCCTCGAGCCAACCAAGTGCGAGGACCCTCATGTCGAGCGGCTGCTGGAGGCATTCGCGTTTCTCGCTGCGCGCGTTCACCTCAAACTGGAGGACGAATTCCCGGAGATCACCGAGGCCCTGCTGAGCGTGGTGTATCCGCAACTGGTGCGGCCCATTCCTTCGATGTCCGTGGTTGAGTTCCAGCTCGACTCGGAAAAAGGCAAACTCGCCAGCGGACTCAAGATCGAGCGAAACTCGCAGCTCCTTTCCAAGCCCATCAGTGGAGTTCCGTGCACGTTCCGCACCTGCTACGACACCACTCTCTGGCCAATTTCGGTGGCCGCCGCGGCGCTCAGCCCGCCCAGCCGCCTGAATCCGCCGGTACGGGCAAGCGATTCAGAATGGGCCATCCGGCTGGAGCTGCGCTGCGCCAAGGACGTCACCTTCGTATCCTTGAAGCCCGATAAACTGCGCTTCTATCTGGACGGCGAAAGCGGGCTGGTAAACATCATTTACGAGCTGCTTTTCAGCCGTCTCAACCGAATCCAGATTCGCGACCTGACACCGGGCTCGAGGCTGGGTTCGCTGACTCTGCCCGCATCGGCGCTGAATGCAGTCGGATTCGGCCCCAACGAAGGTATGGTGCCGTACCCTTCTTCATCTTTCGCGGGCCACCGCCTGCTGATGGAGTATTTCTCCTTCCCCGAGAAGTTCTTCTTTGTTGACCTGTGCGGGCTGGAGGCCGCGTCGCAGGCGGGATTCAAAGACGCCATCGAAGTTATCTTTCTGTTGTCCCAAATCGAAGGCAGCGGACGGCAGCAGCGCCTGGAACTCGAGCTCTCAAAAAAGACATTCCGGCTGGGATGCACGCCTATCGTGAACCTTTTCACGCAAGTCGCCGAACCCATCCAGCTGAATCAGCGCAAGGCCGAGTACCCGCTGGTTCCCGACGTTCGCCGGCCGTTCTCGGTCGAGGTGTTCTCGGTGAACGAAGTAGCGGGCATCAACTCCGCCAATCAGAAGATCACCACTTACGAACCGTTCTACTCTCTGCGCCATTCATCGCGTCGCGACGACCGCTCGTGCTTCTGGCTGGCGCGACGCCGGCCTTCGACGCGGCCCAATGACGAGGGCACCGATATTTCGATGTCCCTGCTGGACCTGAACCTTACCAATGCCGATCCCGATGCCACCGTCCTCTCGGTGAAGACCACGTGCACCAACCGCGATCTTCCCGCGCGCCTGCCGTTCGGCAATCAGGACAGCGACTTTGACCTGGAGGGCGGGGCGGCTCCCATGCGCCGCATCGTCGCTCTACGCAAGCCTACGGGACCGATACGCCCGCCCATGGGCAAAAGCGTGCTGTGGCGGCTGGTGTCGCACTTGTCGCTCAATTACCTCTCCCTGGTGCAGGAGGGAAAAGACGCGCTACAGGAAATCCTGCGCCTTTACGACGTGGGCCGCACGGCCTACTCGCAAAACGTGATCCAGAGCATCGCGAATGTCAGCAGCCGGCCGCACTTTGCGCGCCTGGTCTCTGAGCAGGGCGTCAGCTTTGCGCGCGGTTTGCGCATCGAGATGGAAATCGATGAAGAACAGTTTACCGGCGGCGGAGCGTTTTTGTTTTGCGCCGTGCTGGAGCGGTTCTTCGGGCTGGCCGCTTCGCTGAACAGCTTTACCCAGTTGAGCGTCACCACTCCACAAAGAAGGGAGGGATTCCACGAATGGCCACCAAGATCGGGACGTCGCCTTCTGGTCTGACCCCCACCTCCAGGCCGATGCAGCCTTCCGGACTGACCGACATTACGAAGCTGCCGGTGACGGGGGACGAGTCGCAGGAAACGGCACTGGAGTCCTCGTCGCTGGGTATGGACCTGCACGACGATGCGCCTTCGTTTGAATTCTTCCAGGCGGTAGCGCTGCTGCAGCGCATGCAGAGCGACCGCCGGCCCGTGGGTCATTTCTTCAGTCCGGAAGACGAGACCGTCCGGTTCCATGTCAATCCGCGCATGGGATTTCCGGCCAGCGAAGTCCAGGAGTTGCAGGTCCACAAAGATGCGCCCGCCGACATGATGGTCAACTTTATGGGGTTGACCGGACCGCAGGGCGTGCTTCCTTACGTCTATAGCGAACAGCTCCTGGAGCGGCTGCGCGCCAAGGACCGAAGCCTGGCGTCGTTCCTCGACATTTTCAATCATCGCGCCATCTCGCTGTTTTATCGCGCCTGGCAGCGGACGCGGTTCCCCGTGAATTACGCATCCGGGTCGCTCGATTTCTTCAGCCAGTACCTGCGCGACCTTCTGGGCATCGGCACGGCGGGCCTATCGGATCGCCAGCGCCTTGAAGACGAGGCCCTGATGCATTACATCGGGCTGGTCGCCATGCAGTCACGCTCCGCGGTGGCTCTGGAACAGATTCTGGCCGACTACTTCGAAGTACCGATCGAGATCGAGCAGTTCACGGGAGCATGGTACTCGCTGGACCAGTCCACGCAGTGTGCCATGAACGAGAAGGATTCGATGTCGACGCAAATGGGCGCGGGCGCGGTGGTGGGGGACGCGGTGTGGGATCGCGGAGGGCGCGTACGCATTCGCATCGGCCCAATCAGCCTGCAACGCTACGACGATTTTCTGCCCGGCGGAAGCGCCAACGCGTCCCTGCGCGCCATCACCAGGTTCTTTTCCAACGGCTGCATGGATTTTGAAGCGCAACTGGTGCTCGATCGACGGGAAGTTCCACCGGTCGAGCTCGATTTCGACGCCAGGCACCCCGCGCGTCTGGGCTGGGTGTCGTGGGCCAGGACTGCGCCTATGGGCGCCGACCCGGACGATACGATTCTGGCGGTATAAGTTTCTCTCGAGCCCCGCGGCACATGGGTTATGGGGACGCACCACGATCTGGAGGTGAATTAAAAATGGGACTGAACCTGAAAGCTCTAATCGGAAAGTTGAATGACCAGGCCCGCGCCGCCCTGGAAGGCGCTGCCGGCCTTTGCCTATCCCGTACCCACTACGACATTGAAGTGGAGCACTTCATCAGCAAGCTTCTGGATTCGTCCTCCAATGATTTCGCGTGCATCATCAAGCACTTCGAAATTGACAAGTCCCGTCTCACCGCCGAGCTGACGCGCAGCCTGGACAAGTTGAAATCGGGCAATGCGCGCACTCCGGCGATCAGCCCGACGGTCATGAAGATGCTGACCACCGCGTGGACCATCGGATCCATCGATTTCAACGCGGGATCGGTGCGCACCGGGTTCATCATTCTCGCGCTGGCCTCCGATGAAGACCTTTCGCGGCTGATGCGCGAAGTGAGCAGCCGGGAATTTCCGAAGATCAATGCCGATGCGCTGAAGAAGGATCTCCTGGCCATTTGCGCGCTCTCCCAGGAGACCACCGCCAGCGGGGCGGCAATCGGCGCCGCTGCCGGTGCGTCGGGTGAGGGTGCGAAACCACTCGGCGGCAAGACGCCCAATCTTGACTCCTACACGGTTGACCTGACGGGCAACGCGAAGCGGGGCAAGATCGACCCGGTGCTTGGCCGCGACCCGGAGATCCGCCAGGTGATAGATATTCTCACCCGCCGGCGGCAGAACAATCCGATCCTTACCGGCGAAGCGGGCGTGGGCAAGACCGCGGTGGTGGAGGGCTTCGCGCTGCGGGTTGCGAATGGCGATGTGCCGCCGCCCCTCAAGAACGTCACCATCCGCACGCTCGACCTGGCCCTGCTGCAGGCCGGGGCGGGCGTCAAGGGTGAGTTCGAGAACCGGCTCAAGGGCCTCATCGAAGAAGTGAAGAATTCTCCCACTCCCATCATTCTGTTCATTGACGAGGCGCACACCATGATCGGCGCCGGCGGGCAGGCGGGACAGGGCGATGCCGCCAACCTGCTGAAGCCGGCGCTGGCGCGCGGCGAGCTCCGCACCATCGCTGCGACCACGTGGTCTGAATACAAGAAGTACTTCGAGAAGGATGCGGCGCTGGCCAGGCGCTTCCAGGTCGTCAAGGTGGAAGAGCCGAGCGAGCCGCAATGCATGATCATGATGCGCGGCCTGGTCGCCTCCCTGGAGAAGCACCACAATGTGCGCATCCTCGACGAGGCGGTGTTCGCGGGAGTGAAGCTCACCCATCGTTATCTGGCGGGACGCCAGTTGCCCGACAAGGCGGTAAGCATTCTCGATACGGCTTGCGCGCGCCTGGCGCTGGGGCAGAATACTACGCCGCCTGCCATTGAAGACCTGCACCGCGAGATCGACGCGCTGGAGGTGCAGACGCGCATTCTAAATCGGGAGGAAAGCGTGGGCGCCGATCACCAGGAGAAGCTGGCCGAGATCGCCGCCCAGAGGGAGAAGGCGCAGACCCGGCTGGCCGCGCTCGAGGGCCGCTGGGACAAGGAAAAAGAGCTGGTCGGGAAGATCCGGGAACTGCGGAGCAAGCTGGAGAATGTGGGCAAGCCCGCGCCCCCGCCGGCTGCGGACGCAGCTGCCGCAACCATGCCGGCCGGCAGCCCTGTCCAACAGAATGGCCATGCGGCTGCAGCCGAAGCACCTGCGACTCCTGAAGATACCAAGGCGCAGTTGCAGGCTCTGGAAGCCGAGTTGTCCGCTCTGCAGGGTGAGACCGGCCTTATCCGGGTTTGTGTCGATGCGCAGATCGTGGGCGAGGTCCTGTCTGCGTGGACAGGCATTCCGGCCGGCAAGATGCTCAAAGATGAGATCACCACGGTGCTGGCGCTGAAGGACCATCTGGCCAGGCGCGTCATCGGCCAGGATCATGCGATGGAGATCATCTCGCAGCGTGTGCAGACTTCGCGCGCCTCGCTCGATGATCCCAACAAGCCGGTGGGCGTCTTTATGCTCGTGGGTCCCAGCGGCGTGGGCAAGACGGAGACGGCGCTGGCGCTGTCCGACCTGCTCTATGGCGGCGAGCACAACCTGATCACCATCAACATGTCGGAGTTCCAGGAGCCGCATACGGTGTCCACGCTGAAAGGCTCGCCGCCCGGATATGTGGGGTACGGCGAGGGCGGAGTGCTGACCGAGGCTGTTCGCCGGCGGCCCTACTCCTGCGTGCTGCTGGATGAGGTCGAGAAAGCCCATCCCGACGTCCTGGAGCTCTTTTTCCAGGTGTTCGACAAAGGCCAGATGGAAGACGGTGAAGGACGCGAGATCAATTTCAAGAACAACATCATCATCCTCACCACCAACGCCTGCACGGACGAGATGATGAAGCTGGTGGCCGATCCGGAGACCGCGCCCGGGCCGCGCGCGCTGGTTGAGGCCCTGAAGCCTGGATTGAACAAGATCTTCAAGCCGGCGTTTCTGGGACGCATGGTTATCATCCCCTATTTCCCGGTACGCGATGAGGCGCTGAAGCAGATTATTCGCCTTAAACTGGGCAAGATTCAGCGCCGGCTGCAGGAAAACCACAAGATCAAACTCACCTACGACGATGCCTTCCTGGAAGCGGTGGCGGCGCGATGCACCGAGGTGGAGAGCGGCGCGCGCAACGTCGACAACATCCTTACCAACTCGCTGTTACCCGACATATCGCGCAAGATCCTGGGCAGCATGGCGGAAGGAGAGAAGATGAGCGCCATCCATGTAAGCATGGGCGAGAACGGGGAATTCAGCTACGGCGACCCGGCCGCCGCGCTGGTGGAAGAGACAGTGTCGTAGCGCTGTTGTCGCGGTTGGTGACGAGCTACCGTCTTTTTCAGGCGGCTTCGCGGAAGCGAGTACGATGCGATCACGATGGCGCTGCGAGTCAACCACGAAGTCTCGCAGCGCCGCTTGTTAACCGGCGTGTTCGCAGGAGATTTTTTTATATGGCACTGTACACACAAGCCGGACGTCTCATTTCATTGAAGACTCCGCTGGGCGAGGATAAGCTGCTGCTCACCGGCTTCACCGGCCAGGAAGCGATTTCGCGCCTGTTCCATTTCCATCTCACCACGCTGTCTGAAGACACGGCCATCGATTTCACCCAGATCGTCGGCCAGAACGTTACCGTCAATGTGAACAAGGCTGATGATTCGCAGCGATATTTCAATGGCATCGTCAGCCACTTCGCGTGCACCGGCAAAGAAGGCGATATGGTGCGGTACGAGTTGCAGGTGGTGCCGAACCTGTGGACGCTCTCGCGCTATGCTGACTGCCGGATCTATCACAACAAGGACGTCACCGAGATCGTGAAGGCGGTGCTTGACGAACGGAGTATTGAATACCAGGCTTCGTTTACCGCGGGATATAACAAGCTCGAGTACTGCGTGCAGTATCGCGAGACGGATCTCAATTTTATCTCCCGGCTGATGGAGCATTTCGGAATCTTCTACTTCTTCAAGCACGAGGACAGCTCGCACACCATGATGCTGGGCGACTCAACCAGCGCGCACCAGGAGTGCCCGGGGCAGAGCAGCGCCAGTTTCAACCTGGCCGGGGGCGGCCTTGATGCCGGCGACGTAGTCAACGCATGGAGCATCGGGCAGGAGCTGCGCAGCGGAAAGCATTCGCTGACTGACTATAACTTCACCACCTCAACGACCGATCTGCTGTCTCAGGAATCCACGATCTACACGGTGGCGAACAACGCCGGCATGGAAATCTTCGATTATCCCGGTCCGCATCTCACCACGTCGGACGGATCGGTGCTTGCCAAGCTGCGCATGGAGGAGGACGAGGCCGTCCACAAGATCGCTCGCGGAGGGAGCGTATGCCGATGCTTCACCACGGGCTACAAGTTTGACCTGCAGGAGCATCCGCTGGATGCGATGAACGCTACCTATCTTCTGACCGAAATCCAGCACGTTGCGACCGTTGCCGGCACGTACCGCGATGACGCCGGCGTGGGGTCGGCGGTAGCCGCGGCCGCTGCGGCGGCCGGGGGAGAGGACACTTACTCGAATCATTTCACCTGCATTCCTTCGGACGTTCCATTCCGGCCGGCGCGGGTGACGCCCAAGCCCTTCGTGCAAGGTCCGCAGACCGCCACCGTCGTGGGCAAGGGCGACGACAAGGACTCTGACGACGATCAGGAAGCGGGCGGCGACGGCGAGGAGATCTGGGTAGACAAATTTGGCCGCGTCCTGGTGCACTTCCCATGGGATCGCGGGAGAGACATGTCGTGCTGGATGCGGGTCTCGCAGGACTGGGCCGGGCAGGGCTGGGGCATGATCAATATCCCGCGCGTGGGCCAGGAGGTGATCGTCAGCTTTCTGGAAGGCGACCCGGACCGGCCCATCATCACCGGGCGGGTGTACAACGACGTTCAGACGGTGCCCTACAGCCTGCCCGAAAACGGCACGCGCACCACCCTCCGGACCTCCACGTCCACCGGGGGCGGCACGGCGCACTATAACGAGCTCCGGTTCGAGGATAAGCAGGGCAGTGAACAGGTGTTCGTCCGCGGCGAAAAAGACTACGACACCCGAATTGTGAACGACTCGCGCGAGTGGATTGGGAATAATCGCAGCCTGATGGTGGTCAAGGACCAGATGGAGAAGGTCAGCGGAGACCTTCACCTGCAGGTGGAAGGAAAAAAATTCGAGAAGGTAACCAAGGAAGCCCACCTCACGGTGGAGGACAAAACATTCGAGAAGTTCAACGCCGACTTCAATCAACATGTGCAGACTAACTGGAATCACAAGTCCGACCAGAATGTTTCCATCCAGGCCGGGCAGAACATGTATGAGAAGTCGGGCATGAACTACGCCCACGAAGCGGGAATGGAGATTCACCTGAAGGCGGGCATGACAATGGTGCTGGAGGCCGGCGTACAGCTCTCGCTGAAGGTGGGGGGCAGCTTTGTGGATATCGGACCGGCGGGCGTCTCGATCTCCGGGCCGATGGTGATGATCAACAGCGGCGGCGCGGCAGGCTCCGGAAGCGGCTCAAGCCCGACCAGCCCGACCGATGCCCAAGCTCCCAAGGACCCGGACGAAGCCGACGACGGCAGCAAGGGAACCAAAATGAACGGCTAGGATGCTCAGAAAGGCTCCCGTTGCGCGCTCCCAGCTGACTTAGTATTTTAATGAGCATTGAAATCGATCGATTCGGGCGGCCGGGGTTCCGGGATTGGGAACGTGGGCGCGCCTGAAAATTTCACTCAATCGGAACCGCGCCGGTTATCGACCATGAAACAATTACAGCCCGTTCTTTGGAGCAAAGGCACCTTTCTGACGCCCCAGCATATGCAGCTCCAGGACAAGTTCCTGGAAGACAGCATGAACTTCCGCGTGCAATCGCTGAAGTTCTGCGCGTGGGGTTTCAACGAAGTCGTGCTCGACCAGGAACTGCTGGCGGACGGGCAGCTGGCCGTTTCCCGCGCTTCCGGCATCTTTCCCGATGGACTGCTGTTTGATATTCCCGGTCCGGACCAGCCGCCGCCCTCCAAGGCCATCGCCGAGTACTTCGATCAGGATGTAAAGAGCCTGGACTTCTACCTGACCGTCCCCGACTACAAAGACAAGGGCTTGAATGTCGCCGGCCTGGGGCGCACCGCGAGTTCCCGCTACCTGGCGGAGATCGCCAGCGTGCGCGACGACAACACCGGCCAGGGCGAAAAGCCGATTCAGATTGCGCGCAAGAATCTGCGCATCCTGGCGGAGAACGAGACGCGCGAAGGAAGCTCGGCGCTGCGCATTGCCAATGTCGCGAAGACCGACACCGGCGGATTCCAGCTGAATCCCCGCTTCGTTCCGCCGCTGCTTGAAGTCCGCGCCAGCGATTACGTCCGCAATCTCGTCAACGGGATTCTCGAACTTCTTTCCGCCAAAAGCACGCAGCTCTCGGGAACCCGCCGCGAAAAGAACCAGAGCCTGGCCGACTTCACCACCATGGATATCGCCGATTTTTGGCTCCTTTACACGGTCAATTCCAGCATCCCGGTGCTGAATCACCTGCTCCAGGGTCAGCGCTGCCATCCCGAAGACCTTTTTTCGACGCTCACCGGGCTCGGCGCATCGCTCACCACGTTTCACCCCACCATCCGCCCGCGCGACCTCCCGCCTTACGATCATGCGGAACTGGGCGACGTATTTCGCGAGCTCGATCAAAAACTGCGCATCCTGATTGACACCAGCATTCCGCGCAATGCGGTTTCGCTGCCCCTCAAGCAGGTGAACAGCACTATTTATGCCGCCGCCCTGGACCATGACAAGTACCTGGTGAACACCCGCATGTACCTCGCGATTGCCGCCGACGCCAGCAAGGACACCATCATTCGGCGCGTGCCCCAGCTCGTGAAGGTTTGCTCCGCGACGCACATTGATCAGTTGGTGAACTCGGCCCTGCCGGGCATGGTGCTCACTCACGTTCCCAGCCCGCCCAGCGCCATTCCCATCAAGATGAAGTACCAGTACTTCAGCCTGACGCAGAGCGGCGCAGCCTGGGACACGGTGCCGCGCGCGCGCAACTTTGCCGCATACGTGCCGGCCGATATCGCCAATCCGCAGATGGAGTTGGTGATCCTGCTCCCCCAGGCGCAGACAGGCGAATCGCTATGAGATCGCTCACCAGACCGGTGTGGTGGGAGGGCATGTACCTGGGGCCGCATCATTTCCAGGCCCAGAACCGCTATTTCGAGGATGCGCTCAACTTCGTCACCGCCAGCCTGTGGCGCGATGCGTGCGGATTTGCCGGACTGCAGTTCGATGCCGACGCGCTGCGCAACGGCACCCTGGTATTGACGCATGCGCGCGGGCTCTTCGCGGACGGGCTGGCCTTCGATCTGCCCGATTCCGACCCGCCCCCCGCGCCTAAAGCGTTCGCGGCGCTGTTCTCTCCGGTGGCCGATCATCTCGACCTGTTTCTCGCGGTTCCCGCGGTGGTGCGCGACGGACAAAACACTACTCTGAATGGAACCGTCAATGGAACCCGGTATGTCGCCACGGATCAGAATCTCGCCGACCAGAACACCGGGCTCGACGAAAAGGCCATCAAAGTCGGGCGCAAAAACCTCCAGATCCTCGCCGAGTCCGAGCTGTCGGAGCGCTACGTGCATTTGCCAGTCGTACGGCTCATGCGCGACGGCACGGGCCGATTCGAAGCCGATCCCACCTTTGTTCCGCCGTGCATCAACATCAGCGCCATCCCCGCGCTCACCGGCATGCTGCGCCGGTTGCTCGACATCCTCGACGAGAAAAGCACCGTGTTCACGCAGGAACAGGAACAGCGCAATGGCGTCTTCCAGGCGGGCATGTCGCCCCGCAACGTGGCGCAGTTCTGGTTTCTGCACGCGCTGAATTCGAGCATTCCCACCCTGCGGCACTTGCTGCTCTGCCAGCACGCGCATCCGCAGGATCTGTTCCGGGAGATGTCGCGGCTGGCAGGTGCGCTGTGCACCTTCGTGCTCGACGTGCATCCCCGCTCCCTGCCGCAGTACGACCACTGGAATCTCGGCAAGTGTTTTGCCGAACTCGACGAGCAACTTCGCCGGCTTCTGGAAATTGTGATTCCACAGAAGGCCATCAAGATCCCCCTGCGCGCGGTGGAGAGCTTCCTGTACAACGGCGACGTCAAGGACGAGCGCTGCCTCGGCCCGGGACGCTGGATTCTCGAGATCCAGTCGCCCATCGGCGAAGCCGACCTGATCGCCAATGTTCCCCGGCTCACCAAGGTGTGCTCGGCGCGCTTCGTGGTAGAGCTGATCAAGCGCGCGCTGCCCGGCCTGTTGCTGACCCATCTTCCGGTTCCGCCGGTGCAGATCATGGCGCGCGTGGAGAGCCATTACTTTTCGATTCAGCGCACCGGGCCTTGCTGGGAGCACATTGTGCAGACCCGCCAGGTGGGCGTCTATGTCCCGGCCGAGATTCCGACTCCGCAGCTCGGCCTGATCGTGCTGCTCGACGAGTAACACCGCGGGCCGGCGCATCCAGCCTCTACAATTGACCTTATCGCCGGAGCTTCCGGCCATGATTCCCGCACGCCGCAGGGTTTAGCGAAGATGGCATTCCAACCAGGCCAGAGGATCGGCGATTACGATGTCGTGGCAAAGCTGGGCGCCGGCGGTCTGGGCGAGGTGTACGAGGTGCAACACCTCATCTCGCAGCGGCGCGAAGCCATGAAGATCCTGCTACCCGACCAGGGCTCTCCTGACATGGTCGAACGCTTCCGGCGGGAAGTGCAAACGCTGGCTACGCTCAACCACATCCATATCGCCCAGCTGCACACCGCGTTTTACTTCGAAAACCAGCTCGCCATGATCATGGAGCTGGTCCACGGGGAAACCCTGCGCGATCTGCGCCTGCGCATGGCCATTTCTCTGTCCCAGGCATTGGAGTATATGGCGCAGACGCTGAACGCCCTGGCCTACGCGCACCGCCTGGGGGTGGTTCACCGCGATATCAAGCCGTCCAACATCATGATCACCGAGGGCGGATTCGTGAAACTGCTGGACTTCGGTATCGCGCTGACCGGGCACGGCACTGAATTGACACGCGCCGGCTACCTGCTGGGTTCACTCAATTACATGTCCCCCGAGCAGGTGGGAGGAAGCAAGGCCACGTCGCGTTCGGACCTCTACTCAGTTGGGGTAACGCTGTATGAGCTGCTCACCGGGTCGCTGCCTATCAAGGGCGCGAACAATTACGAGATCATGATGGGGCACATCAACCAGGTTCCCGTGCCGCCACACCAGCTTGACCCGCAAGTGCCGATCGCCGTTTCTGAAGCCGTATTGCGCGCCCTGAGCAAGGATCCGGCGCAGCGATTCGGCAGCGCGGAAGAATTCCTTGATGCGCTCCGGCTCACTCCCGCAACCAGCGAGGAGGGACACACCTACGCTGCGCCGCTGCCGGTTCCGCCGATGGCGAGCGCTCGCATTCCGGCGCCTCCGGTCCCGCTCCCGATTCCTTCACCGTCGCACACGCAAATGGCCGCGCACCCGGTCCAGACCAAGTCGGGCTCCTCGAGCGGATTCCAGAATCTTTCCCTTGAGGAGATCAGTCGCAAGTTGGCCGTCTATATCGGGCCGGTGGCCAAGTTCGTGGTGAAGAAACTGGCCGCGCAGTCAGAGGATCTCGACTTCATTTACCGCGAAGCCGCGAAGCAGATTCCGTCGGACTCGGACCGGGCCGCCTTCCTGAAGGCGCGGCGCCAATAGAGTTTTCCGGGTGGCCGGAGGCTATTTCTGCTTCTCCACTTCATCCGCCTTGGCCCGCTCGGCAGCAGCCTCCTGGGTTCGCCCCTGGCGCTCATAAGCGATCGCAAGCTGGCGGTGCGGCTCGGCGAATGTAGCATCTGCGGCGATCGAGTCCTGGTATCGCGAAGCGGCTTCCGCGATCTGGCCGCGCAGCATGGACTGGTTCCCCGCATTCAACGAGAAATTCGCTCGCTGGCGGTTGACCGCCGCGCGGCTCAATTCTGCCCCTTGCCGCCGGTACTCGGCAGCTCGTGCGCGGAGATCTTTCACCTGGGCTCGTAATTGTGCGGCTTTCTGCGGGTCCCCCGCGGCATCGGACGCATCGGCCTGCGAGGAGAGGGTAGCCGCCTGTTCGGAGAGCACACCGGCCAGCGTGACCCGCGGCCCCGGCTGCCCCGTTTGCAGTGGAATCGCCTTCTCCAGCGCCTCGGCCGCTTCGTCCAGCTTGCCATCCTGCTTGAGCGTGCTCCCCAGGATGGCCCAGGCGTTGCCGTTGTCGGGGCGCAGGGCAACTGCCTTCCGCAATTCCACGACCGCTTCGTCCAGCTTGCCCATCAGCATGTAGGTGATGCCCAGAGTATAGGGCGGGTCTTCGAGGTTTGGGTCCATCTCGCCGGCGCGCTTCAACTCGGCAATCGCCTCATCCAGCCGATCCTTGAACTTGTACGCGAGGCCAAGATCATAGTGGACCTGCGGATCGTTGGGATCGAGCGCGAGCGCGGACTTGAAGTCGCCGATAGCCTCGTCGAATGCGGCTAACTGCACGTGCGCGACGCCCCGGTTTTTGAAAACGGCGGGATCCTCCGGGTTTTCGGCCTGCGCGCGCTGGAGATACTCCAGCGCTTCTTTCGCCTTCCCGGTGAGGATCAATGCCAAGGCCGAATTGGTCAACAAGCTTTCGTTGTGGGGGTCCGCCGCCAGCGCCTTATCGAACCAGGGGATCGCCTCCTGCTGCCGGCCAAGCCGCTGCAGGCTCATGGCCAGGTCGGCGGCGGCACCCGCCAGTCCCGGGTTCAGCTTGAGTGCCTGCTCGAACGCCGGTTCGGCGGATTCATCCCGCCCCGCGGCCGCAAGGGTGCGCCCGTATTCCAAAAATGCCTCCGGGCTGGGAGGCTCCGCGCGCGTGGCGGCTTCAAGCGCGTCGACGGACGCGGCGAGATCGTTCTGCTGCCGGTACAGAGCTCCGAGATGCACGCGGGCGCGAGTGTAGGAAGCATCGGCCGCGAGGGCCCTTTCGAACGACTGTCGAGCTTCCGCCCAGTTGCCCATCTGCGCCTGCACGGTCCCTATCGCGTCCTCGAGGTCAGCGCGCGGCCCAACGATTTTCTCTTCGGCAGCGAACCGCTCCAGCGCCTCAGCTCGTCTTCCGGTCGCGGCCAGCGCGCGCGCGTAGCTGTCGTAGAACGAGGCTTCCAACGCTGGATGACCGGGGTGAGCCGATAGGCGGGTTGCCGCCTCGAAGTGAGGAATGGCCTTCGCCGGCTGACCCGATTGCGCGAAGGCATACGCCAGGTTTGTCTCCATGCCCGGATCGTTTGGTTTCAAACGCGCGGCGGCTTCCAGCTCCGGGACGGCTTCCGCCGCCCTGCTCAACTCGAGCAGGACAACGCCCAGGGCTTCGCGGCCCTCCGCGATCTGCGGGGCGAGGCGCACCACCTCGGCAAACTGCGCACGCGCCTCTTCGAGCTGGCCGGCCTTTTGTGCGGCATACCCGGCACGAAACACGGCGTCCGCCTTCTTGAGAGCGTCAGTATTGGCTGTCCTTGGTTGCTGTCCTGACAAGATGGATGCAACGAGCAACAGAGCGGCCAGCGGAATGACAGGCGCGGATGACATGGACAGGTTCCTCGGACGCACTCTATTTCCCCGCCGGCTTGGGATCGCCCTGATGCTGGAGCTCGACCACCAATTTGAACTGGCGGTTGGCCTCCGCGACTTGACCGATCGCCTTGTATGCCTGGCCCAGCAGGTTGTGCGTGATGTAGTTGGAGGGATCCATCTTCTCCGCGCGATCGAGATAATGCAGTGCCTGGATGGGCTGTTCCATCTTGAGAAACGTCTGTCCCAGCAGGATGTAAGGGCCGGTCGAATTGGGCTGTAGCAGTACAGCGCGATTGAGCGCCTGCTGAGCGTCGGGGTATTGCCCGTTGAGCAAGTAGGCGTCGCCCAAGCGGCTGTACGTTTCCCCGTCGAGAGGATTGATCTTGCGCTCGCTTTCGAGTTCGCGAATGGCTCCGGGAAGGTCGCCCCTGGCCAGCGCCGCCTCCCCCAGCAGCTCGTGGGCGAGTGGCAGGGACGGATTCAGCTCCAGCGCCTTGTTGGCCTGCACGGAGGCCTGGTCGCGCATCTCCCGGCGCAGAAAGAGGCGGCCGGCGAGCAGGTAAGCCTCCGCCGAATCAGGCGCAAAACCGTACTGGACTGCAAAGGCGCGGCGCGCGTCATCGTAGCGCGCTACATCGGCATAGCACAGGCCCAGCACGTACTCGGGATCGATATTCGCGCGCTCGACCGAGACGCGCGCTTTTTCGAGGAGCGGGATTGCCTCCGCGGAATGGCCGGTGCGGAACAGGCTGACGCCGTGCATCTCCGTCGACTCGCGGTCGTTGGGGTCCGCAGCCGCCGCCTTTGTGAATGCCTCGATCGCCTGCGCGAACTGCTCGCGCTGGTAGAAAATGATGCCGCGCAGCCGCTCCACGCCGGCGGGTTCCGGGTTTTCAGCAGCCAGCTGGTTCAGCATCGCCATGGCCTGGTCGAGACGGCCGCGGCCGGCAAGATCCTGCGCGGTTTCAAATGTGGGGGTTTGATTTGCTGCAGCGGGAGCGGGGGTCTTCGCTTCCTGCGCCGACCCGGAAATCGCCAAACAGATGAGAACCACTGCAATCAACCACACGCGTTGCATACAGGAAGACCTGTTTTCCAGTTTAGTGCTTCGGGGGTTCTTCCTTATCTTTCGCTGGACGAAACTGAGGGGGAGCCGAAGCTCCCCCTCTGATGCGGTTCCCAGTGGTTTAGAACTGGAAGCGCAGATTGAACTCGAGCTGACGTGGCGCGCAATCGCTACCTACACCTGCCTGGCAACCCGGCGCGATGCCCGTGATTGTGCCGTCCGACTCGATGTTTCCACCCGGGTTACCGGGGTTGATATGGTTGAACCCGTTGAACGCATCCATGCGGAACTTGATTGCATAGCTCTCGTGGATGGTGATGGTTTTGGCGATGGCCAGATCGGCATTAAAGAACGAAGGGCCGAAGTATGTATTACGGCCCACGTTGCCAACCGTGTCCGGTCCGGGATTTTTGAAGATTCCGGAGCCGGGATCGCTGATCAGGTTCGACGTCTGTTTGGTATACAAGGTCCTCTGGACCTTGCCGTTGGCCTGCGGCTTGGCGCCGGTCAGGTTGGTCTTCATTTTGGAGCTGCCGGTATAGCTCGGAAAAGTCGGAGCGCTGCCGGGCAGGTTGGTGCTTGCTTCGTTGTAGTTCAGCGTAAACGGCAAGCCGCCGGACCAGTTGAGGACACTGGAGAGCTGCCATCCGCCGATCAGGGCATTCGCAATCCCGTTCACGCCAGCCGCGTACTGCTTGCCGTGGCCGAACGGAAGCTCATAGGTGCCATACCAGGTCATCTGTTGCAGGCGCACCCAGCTGTCACGCCCATGGTTGATATGACGATTCCAGCTCGCGTACCCCGTGGCGTCGTTAAATGCGCTCGCCCACTGGTAATTCATGGTGTAGTCCAGGCCCTTCCACGTGTTCTGGGTCAGGGTGACCTGCAGGGCGTTGAAGTTGGTGTTCAAGTTGTCGCTGTAGTAGGTAATGTCGTTGGTCCAGCCGCACTGGCCAGGCGAAACACCGGTGGGCGTTTTGTAGTTGGCGTCGCGGCAAGCCGGCAGCGATGCGCCGTAATAGCGGCGGAGGAAGTTGTTGGTTTGCGTTCCGCCATTGGGCGCGATTGTCCCGGCGGGGACGCTGTGATCGTAATGCAGCGTTTGCCCGTTCACACTGAGCGATGCAGGCAGAACGATCGCCGCTTCGTTCGGGTTGATGGTGTTGCCGCTGGCATCACCCAGCGTGTAGGTGCCCTTGTTGCCCACGTAGGCGAGGGTCAACGACAGGGCGGGCGTCACAGAGCGCTGCCAGGCCAGGTTCCACGCGTCGATCTCGGGGAACTTCAGCGGGTTGGGACGAGCGCGGGAGTTGACCGTGGCTCCCGGATTCGGCAGCAGGCCGTTAGACGGAACCGTTACCGGGGTCGGCCCCGGGGGTCCGGCATCCAGGGTGAATGCGGAGGTATTGAAAGTGGCGTTGTTGATGTTCTGGTTGGCCAGCACGGGCAGGTTCTGGGTGGCGCTGTGACCGAAGATCGATCCGAATACGCCGATATCGAAGCTGCGGCCATACCCGGCGCGAATCACGGTCTTCTCGTTAAGTCCATACGTCAGTCCGATGCGGGGTGCGAACATGTGAGTCTTGTTGATATCCCAGCCCATGTTGGTGTCGATACCGCCCACGCCGGCGACATGCAGGTAACCGTCATTCAGGTTCAGGAGAGCGCCGTTTTGTGCCGCATTCACCTTCTCCGGGAAGTACAACTCCCAGCGCAGACCGAGGTTCAAGGTCAGATTGTGGGTCGCTCGCCACGTATCCTGCCCGTAGAAGAAGGTTCGCTTCTGGAATTCCTTGGCGTTGGTGGAAGTGGAGACGTAGCGCTTGAAGGTCGTGACATCTCCCAGCAGCCATGTCGCAAATCCAAGTCCGCCTGCGCCTGCGGTGTTTTTCGGATTGGAGGTTTCGTCGGCATTGGCCGCCAGAATGCCCGTGCGGTTGTTATCCGACGGTACCCGGAGGTTGCGGGCATAACGCAGGTCGGTGCCAACTTTGATGGAGTGATTGCCGAAGATCTTGGTCCAGTTGTTCACGAACTGGAACTGGTCTTCCTTCTCGGTCAGCGGGCAGTTGCAGCGGTTGACGTTCAGGTCCGACCCGTAAACCGGCTGGGTGCTGCCGCCCGGCAGGGTGGAAAAGTCATAGCCCGGCGAACCACCGGTATAAAAGTCGCCCGTGTTCAACCCGGGGATACCGAGTTGAGTGGCCGATTGCTGGCTCTGATCGAACTTGGCGGTTTTGATGTTGTAGCGGTAATAGGCGAGACGGAAGTCGGTCAGCAGACTGGAGTTGAGCGCGATATCCATGCCCGATGCGAGGCTGTCGTTGGCGCCCTTGGACGTGCCTGCGTAACCGCCAAGGCCGAAGCCCAGTCCGCCGGCCGGGCCAAACAGCGTTTTGCCGGTCAGTGTGTCGGTGAACCGGGAGAAGCGCTCGAACAAGTGCATGCGCTCGTTCAGGGTGTAGTCGACGCGCTCCGTCCACTGATCGCTGTTCAGCGAGCCAATGCCCGAACCGCTGTAGTTGCTATCCAGGCCATTGAGCTTGCCACCGCTGCCCAGCCCGATGCCCTTGGTGTAGGTCTCGAGCATCTTGAACAGGTTCAGAGCGGGCTGCGACGCAGCTCTTTGCAGGTAGGCGCGCGGGATCACGTTGCCCGGGAACGCAACGGGCGTGGCTCCCGAATTGTCGTAGATGATACCCGATGCTCCGAGCTGAGTGGCGTACTCACTGAAATCAGCGCCGGGAATGCCGCTCGGTCCGACCACGTTGCCGAGAGCGGTTTCCATCAGGAGGTTCGTGGGCAGCGTAGACGTCGCCGACGTGCCAGACTTCTGCCGCTGTCCTTCGTAATTGAACATGAAGAACAGCTTGTCCTTGAGAACGGGGCCGTTGATGGTGCCTCCGAAGCGGTTCTTCAGGCCTCCCGGCACGCTGCCCTTTGGTTGGCTGAACGGGTCGCGGGCGAGGTTGGCGTTGCTGGTGCGGAAGTCGTAGACGGCGCCGTGGAATTTGTTGGTGCCCGACTTGGTCTGCGCCGTCACCACCGCGGAAACAGCCTTGCCCATTTCGGCGTCGAAGTTCTGGGTGGTGATCTTGGTTTCCGTCACCGCATCCATGGTGGGATTGATGACGATGATTCCGAGGATCGGATCCTGGTTGTCGGTGCCGTCGAGTTCAAACGCCGTGCCGGCGAAAGCCTGGCCGTTCACCATGATCTGCTGCGAAGCCTGCGGGTTCTCCGAGGCCGCATGGTTCCAGCCCAGCCTCTGGGCGCCGGGAACGAGGAGTTGCAGGTTCGTAAAATTCTGGTCGCCGACCGGCAGGTTGGCTACCTGCTGGGCGTCGAACACGGTGGCCACGTCGGCACGATCCGTCTTCAACTGGGGCTGTTCGTCAGCGTTGACGGTGACGGTCTCGGCCGCACCGCCCACGTCCATGGTGGGATCAATACGCGGAGCCGTGTCGGCCTGAACGGCTATGCCTTTGGTCTCGAAATTCTTGAAACCCTTGGCCGTTACTTTGAGGTCGTACGTGTCGGGAATGAGGTGAGGGACGCTGTAGTCGCCGGATGCGTTGGAAGTGGTCGTTACGGCTGTGCCTTTGGCCTCGTCTGTGACGGTGATTGTGGCGTCAGGTACAGCCGCCCCGCTCTTGTCCGTCACCGTGCCGAAGATTGTTCCGTAAACGGCCTGAGCCCCTGCCGGCGTACTGAGCAGAAAAATCGCGCAGGCGAATAACGCCAGCGCGAAGGCTGTGCGAACCATTTTGTTCATGCGGTCTCCTAAAAGCTTGTGTTTCTTTTTTGTGAACTTGTGATTTATTGTCCGGCAGTTAGCAACTGTACCGGCATTTCAGGCTACCCCGGCCGCGATGGCTGAAGTAGCTAAATCCCAGGAAGCGAATTCCGAAATGGCGATGGTCGGAATCGAAAAAAAGGCTATCCTAGAGCACACGAAACAATACTCAATGGCGCGTTCAGCTGTCAACTCGGAACAGGCGAACAGGGGGCGAATCCGGACCCTCAGGAGACACGGTAAACGGTCACCAAAATCGCGCCCTCTTCCGCTCCAATCGGCCCCGGTCAAAACGATGACTTCATGAGACATCCATAAAACGATTTATCAGCTTGTGAAGCAGGGGGGGAATTTGATCCGACACATATCCTTGCCCATCGTGCGAAATCCATCCTGCACCCTCAGGGTGCTTTGCTGGTAAACAATTTTTGGCGCGAATGGCTCTTGCGGATCGTGAGCCCTACCGGATTCCGCAGCTTTTCTTTCCGCTTCGGATCTCCGCCACGAGTTGCGATGCCTTCGCGTCATCGGGGCGAATTCCAGCGGGGTGATTTCCGCCGCCGGGCCAATGTATCCGAATCCGCCGCAGGAAATGAAGCAAACCAAAGCGACCGCCGGCCACGCCGCCGTTCTGAACTTTTGCCCATGATGTCGCGCCTAAGCTCCCCCCATGGAGAACGTCTTCTAACTAGCGCTAGAATGGGCTTCTTGTATGGCTGGAATGCTAACCCTGTTCATCGACCGCCTTACCACGCCAATCGGCGACATGCTCATCCTCTCAGACGGCGAGGGTGCGATCCGGGCGACCTTCTGGACAGACCAGGAAGAGGAGCTCCGCCGCACCATTCAGCGCTATTACCCCGGCAGGGTGATTGAATTCGAACCGGCAGCTGACCCCCATGGCCTGACCAGCACCATCCGCGCCTATTTCGACGGAAACCTCCATGCTATCGATACGCTACCCGTCGAGACCGCCGGCACCCAGTTTCAACGGGAAGTGTGGCGCGCACTCAGGCTCATTCCATGCGGAAGCACCATTTCCTACGCGGAACTTGCGCGCCGCATCGGTCGCCCGGCAGCGGTCCGGGCAGTCGGTCTGGCCAACGGCGCCAATCCGGTGGGCGTGGTTGTGCCCTGTCATCGGGTGATCGGCGCCAACGGCTCGTTAACCGGTTATGGCGGCGGCATCGAGCGCAAACGCTGGCTCCTTGATCATGAACGGCAGATGCGAATGTAGTTGGCTTCTCCAGTTTTTCGTTCACCTGCGGGAATGGGGAAATGGGGAAATGGGACCGTCCGCGGTCTTTGTCCTTCACCTTTCCCCAGGCGCAATGCTACGATTGCCCTCCCCTGCTTGAATCTCCATGAGAAAGGAACAGAATCGGGGGTCTCTGGGTCTCTGGGTCTCGGGGCCGCCTTTCTGTCGAGTTTCCACTTATGACGCTCGATCGTCCAGCGCACCGAGGTGGATTCTTTGCCGATCCACTCCAAGTATCATTTCTCCAGTTTCTGGTTTTTGCACTCGCGTTGCTGCCGCCCGGCCTCGCCGCGGAGGATCACAAGCCTCCGGAATTGCGCCTGCCGGAGATCGCGACACCGTTGCGCTATCGAGTCCATCTGAACCTGGCGCCCGATCAGGACTCTTTCAGCGGTTCGATCGACATGGATCTCAAATTCAACCAGTCCAGCTCGATCCTGTGGCTGAATGCCGACAAACTCAAGATCAAGGAAGCGTCCATTGAAGCGGGCGGGCAAACCCAGCCTGCCACGGTGTTGGCGCAGCCCGCGGATTTTGCCGGATTCTCATTCGATCATCCCGTCGCTCCCGGGCCGGCCGTTTTCCATGTCCGCTTTGAAGGCGAAATCAGCCGCAAGGACATGCAAGGAATCTTCCAGGTGAAGGACGGAGAGCACTGGTACGTGTATTCGCAGTTTGAATACATCGGCGCGCGGCGGGCGTTTCCATGCTTCGACGAGCCCGCCTACAAGGTGCCGTGGCAGGTAACGCTCACGGTACCGAAGGGAGATGGCGCCTTCTCCAATACGCCCCAGCTTTCAGAGGACGTGTCGGGCGATAGCAAGACCGTTCAGTTTGCAGAGACCAGGCCCCTGCCGAGCTACCTGGTGGCTCTCAGCATCGGCCCGATGAAGGTGGTGGAAGCGGCGCCAGCCGGCAAGAACCATACGCCCATTCGCATCATCGTTCCCACCGGCCGCGAATCAGAGGCACAGGTCGTCGCGTCGGTGACGCCCGACGTCGTGAACCTGCTGGAAAAATATTTCGGCATTCCCTATCCCTATCCAAAGCTCGACGAGGTAGCCATTCCCTTCGCCGGATTTGCCATGGAGAACGCCGGCCTGGTGACCTACGGCTCGATCATTTTCCTGATGAAGCCGGAAGATGCAACCGTGGTCCGAAAACGAGAGCTCGTCAGCGTGGTAGCCCACGAGCTTGCGCACCAGTGGTTCGGAGATCTTGTCACCACCGCCTGGTGGGACGATATCTGGCTCAACGAAGGATTCGCATCGTGGATGGCCAACAAAATCGTCAACGAATACCATCCCGAGTGGAAGATGAACATCGACGAGCTGAATGGGTACCAGAGCGCCATGAGCACGGACGCGCTGCTCAGCTCGCGCAAAGTACGGCAAGAGATCAAGTCGAACGACGACATCGCGAACGCATTTGACGACATCACCTACAACAAGGGCTCGGCGCTCCTGAACATGTTCGAGTCCTACCTGGGACCGCAGACGTTCCAGGCACGGGTCCGGCAATACCTCGAGAAGTACTCCTGGGGCAGCGCGACTTCCGCCCAGTTCCTCGCCGCGCTCAGTGGCGACAGTCCCACGACAGGGCAGGCCTTCTCCACTTTTCTCGACCAGGCAGGGGTTCCGCTCATCACTCCAAAACTGACGTGTAACGGCCAGAGCGCCGAACTGGAGCTGACGCAGCGGCGGTTTCTCCCGCGGGGATCGCAGGGATCGTCGGACCAGCTCTGGATGATTCCTGTCTGTGTCCGCTACCCCGGCGCCGGTGGCGACCAGCGGACCTGCTCGCTGATGCAAAAGAAGAGCGAGTCGATGGCGTTGACCAGGACATCGGGATGCCCTGCGTGGGTTTACGTCAACGCCGACCAGGCCGGCTACTATCGCGTGCTCTATGACGACAGCATGCGCAGCGCCATCCTCAAAGAGACGCAATCGTTGACCCTGCCGGAGAGGGTGGGGATGATCGGCGATATTGCTGCGTTCACCAACGGATACGTTCCGCTGGGAACGGCCTTGGCGCTGGCGCCCACCTTCGCGCACGATTCCAGTGGCGCAGTAGTTCGCAAGACTCTGGGGATCGTGAGCGGACTGGAGGATCACTACGTAACCGAGGACGTGACGCCTAACTATCGGCGCTATCTCTCCGATCTGTATGGCAAGCGGGCGCAGGCTCTCGGTTGGAAAGACCAGCCCGGAGAAGATGTGGAGGTGCGCCTGCTGCGTCCGGCTCTGCTGGAAACGATCGCCGATGAGGCGGAAGACGAGCAATCCATTCAGACGGCAAAGAAACTGGCGAATGCATTGCTGAACGATCACCAGGCGATCGATCCCGAAATGCTCGGCGTCGTCCTCGGCACTGCGGCGAGTCATGGCGACCAGGCCCTCTTCGATCGACTGCATGCCGCCGCCAGGAGCAGCACGAATGAGTTGGAACAGGCAGAGATGCTGTATGCGCTGGGATCATTCCGCGACCCGGCAATCGTGAAGAAGGCTCTTCCTTTGACGCTCGGCGGCGAGTTCGATAACCGCAGAGTCATGAGTATCTTGTTTGGCGCTGACAATCGGTTTTCCCGCGATATCGTCTACGCCTTCGTCAAGCAGAACTGGAGTGCCCTGATCGACAAGCTGCCCAACGATGCGGGAGCCTACCTGGCTTACATTGGAGCCGGTTATTGCGATGCCGAACACCGGGCCGACATCGAGCCGTTTTTCAAGGACCGCTCCGCAAAAACCCTGGGCGGGCCGCGCGTCCTGGACCAGGTGCTCGAAAGCGTGGACCACTGTATTGCGAAAAAGAAAGAGAACCAGGCCGGGGTCGTCGAGTTTTTGCGCAAGTACTGAACGCTTACGAACCCCAAGGAGGATGCATGAAGGAAAATCAGCCCACGCAGCCCCATTCACCCGAAGAGATCCAGGATGCGCCCGTTTCCCCTTTCAACCCAGAGGGGAATTACGAAAACCTGCGCCGCTTTCTGGCTTATCTCGAGCACTCGCTCGAAGTGGGAATCCAGTGGGTGGTGTTTGAGCCGAACGGCGAAGCCCTGTGGGCGAAAGTACGCGCCACGCTGGAAGATTTCCTGTTCAATCAGTGGAGGTCTGGCGCGTTGCAGGGAACCAATCCCGAGGAGGCGTATTTCGTTCACTGCGATAGCACCACCATGACCCAGAATGACCTCGACAACGGCCGCCTGGTGTGCGTGATCGGCGTGGCGCCGGTCAAACCGGCTGAATTCGAAATTTTGCGCATTGGCCAGTGGACCGCTAATCGCGTCGGTGGCTCACAACAACCGTGAGGACCACTCAACAGAAGAGTCCCGGGGCCCCCGAGGAATGCCGAAGGGGCCTGGATCGCTACCCGTGTTTTGGCCAGAATTCAGCCAATCCGGACGTGCTGATCGCACCGGATTTGCGGGGTTTCCGCCGCGCAAGGGGTGCAAGGACACACGTTGCGACTGTGAAGTGCTGAGAAGCAACGTTGATTCTATTGGACTTGCGAATGCGCCTTCGCTTTTGTTTCGCAGTAGACTGTGAAGTGCGCTTTGTCAAGCTGTCAGGAATGTGCAGTTTAGCGGGCTCTTCACAGGTTCACAGGCGAAATTCGCCGAAAAAAGAAACCGCCGGAGAACTTCGCCCGGACCGAACCAATTCGGGTGGCAGGAAGCGGGGCGCCGACATGTTTTCATTGTCGCGTTTCCGGAGGTAATTAAGTGCAGAATAGGCGGCGGCAAAGGCGGAGGGAATTCAGCTCTTCTTTTTCGCCGCGGCCAGCGCCTCGTTCTTGAGAATCTTGCCGCCTTCTTCAATGACGTAGAGCCGGTTCACGTCGAGGTCCTTCAGCGTATCGATCACGCCGGAAGGCCAGCGGATTTCGACGAGGTCCACCTTCTTTGCTTCGTTCAGGCCGAAGTGTATGCGCAGATCGCTTGCGGAGAAATAGCCGTTGCACGATTTCACTTCTTCAATCTGCGTGAGGGACGCCGGCTGAACAGGCACGGCGGGCTGCCCGGCCGTAACCAGCGGCCCCACATGAGTGGGCTGCCCCGCAGCAGCGGGCTGCCCCGCAACCGCGGGCTTGGCATTCACGACGGGAGAGCCGGTTTGGGCAACAACCTTGATTCGGGCGCCAATCCCGGTGCGGTTCGACTTCTTGCCCACCAGGCGGATCTTTACCCAGCTCCGGTTTAATGCGGAGGCCTGCCCGGGGGCCGGATCGCAGCGCAGCAGTTGCGGCACGGCATTCACGCAGTTCACCACCGCATCGAGATCGCCGTCATTGTCGTAGTCACCCACGGCGAAGCCGCGCGCCTTGGCCGGGGCGGTGATTCCGGTGCCCGCTATCATGCTCACGTCTTCGAATTGCCCGTTGCGCAGGTTGCGATAGAGATACTTGCGCTCCGCGTAGGCGGCATCCACCTGCGTGCCGTCGACCTCCGGATACACGTGGCCGTTGGCGACCAGGATGTCGAGCCAGCCGTCGTTGTCGATATCGATGAAGCTCAAACCCCAGCCCAGCAGGCGAGTGTTGATGCCGAGACCTGCCTGGTAGGTGCGGTCGTCGAAGGAGCCATCGCCGAGGTTCATATACAACGAATCGGTATCGCCGGCGAAGTTTGTCTTGACGATGTCGAGCAGGCCGTCGCGATTGAAATCCCCAATCGACACGCCCATGCCGGCCTGCGGCTTGCCGTCAGGCGAGTAAGCGACGCCTGCCTCGATGGCCTGATCTTTGAACGTGCCGTCTTTCTGGTTGGCGTAGAACGTGGCGGAGGTGGAATCGTTGGCGACGTAAATGTCGGGCCAGCCGTCCTGGCCGAGATCGGCCACGGCGCAACTTAATGCATATGTCCCCAGAGTGCCCCACATTCCGGCCCGCTCGCTCACGTCGCGAAAGGTGCCGTCGCCATTGTTGTGGTAGAGGAGATTCTTTCCGCCTTCCAGTCCCGGCGGCCCGCATGCCACCACGATTCCTTTGTAAGTGCAGTTCGCATCCTCGGGCAGGGGCGTGGTCTTCAGATCGAGATCGATGTAGTTGCCGACGAACAGATCGAGATGGCCGTCCTTGTCATAGTCGAGAAACGCGCAGCCAGAGTTCCAGCGCAGCCGGTCCTGCAGCAGGCCGGCTTCTTTGGTAACGTCAGAAAAGCTGCCGTTGCCGTTGTTGCGGAACAGCGCGTTTTGTCCGTAGTAGCTAACGAAGAGATCGTTCCAGCCGTCGTTGTTGTAGTCGCCCACACAACAGGCCTGGCCCCATCCGGAGCGCGCCAGGCCCGCCTTGATGGTTACATCCGTGAACGTGCCGTCGCGATTGTTTTTGAAGAGGTGGCACACCGGCTCCTGGCCTTTGGGGAATCCCTCAAGCCTCCAGCCGTTGACCAGAAAGATATCGAGCCAATCGTCCTGGTCGTAGTCGAAGAAGGCGCAGCCGCAGCCGGTGGTTTCGAGCAGATACTTGTTCCGGTGCTCGCCGCCGAAGATGGTCTCGACGTTGAGCCCCGCTTCTTTGGCCACGTCGACGAACTGCACACCCAGCGGCGTGCCGGTGACCGGCGAATAGGCACCCTTGGGGGCGGGCCGCGCCTCGGCTTCATACGACTGCCGCGAACTTCCCTTGGGTTTTTCCTCGGGCTGTTGTCTTGCCGAGCCGAAGGCGGGGGCGGCGAGAGACAGTACATCTTGCAGCGACAAAACCAGTGCGGTCCGCGAAAGCGACTTCAGAAATCCACGACGATTGGTGGGCAAAAGAAAGTTCTCCAGCTCGGTGCTCGCGCTCGTAGAGTGCGCTCGCGCCCCCAACTGCTGAGTATATCGAGTGGCGCACCACCGAGGTGGAAGGCGGTGTCCCCGGCGTTTTCGCGGGCGTACTGGATGCATCGGGACAGAAGAGAATTCAGGGAGTTCTCAACCCTCTGCGTTGCGCGTATTAGCATAGTGGCGACGCTTTTTCGAGATTTCTTCGGTGCTCGAAGAATTTCAACCCCACTCGAACCCCTGGGCGCCCAGTTCGCGTTTTTTGGCATCTGGGCTCAGGGATGGGCGACAGATGGAGACCGATGGTTACGCGCAGAGAGTTTCTCGACACACTTGCCACAGGAGCGGCGGGGCTGGCTATTACCTCCTCCGCCAGGAGTTACGGCCAGATCATGGGGGCCAACGAACGCCTCAACTTCGCGGTCATCGGCCTGAACAGCCGCGCCTACGCGCACCTTTCCGCGCTCCACGCCAACAAGGATGCGGCGCACATCGGCTATGTGTGCGACGTGGAGTCGAACATCCTGGCAAAGTTCGCCGCCAAGGCGGAAGAGCAGATGGGAGCGGCGCCCAAAACCGAGAAGGATTTTCGCAGGGTTCTGGAGAAGACCGACGTGGATGCCGTAACCATCGCCACGCCCGATCACTGGCATGCGCCCATGGCCATGCTGGCGCTCGAGGCCGGCAAGCATGTCTACGTGGAAAAGCCGTGCAGCCACAATCCGGCGGAAGGGGTGATGCTGGTAAAAACCCAGGAGAAATGCAACAAGCTGGCGCAGATGGGGAATCAGCAGCGCTCTTCGCCGCACACCATCGAAATCGTGAAGAAGATTCACGGTGGCCTGATCGGCCGCGCCTATTATGCGAAGTGCTGGTACACCAATGCGCGTAAATCGATCGGCGTCGGAAAAGTGGCTCCCGTCCCGGCGACGCTCGATTGGGACCTGTGGCAAGGACCGGCGCCGCGCCAGCCTTATAAGGACAACGTGCAGCCCTACAACTGGCACTGGTTCCGCATCTGGGGCACCGGCGAAACGCTCAACAACGGCACCCACGAATTGGACGTTTGCCGCTGGGCCCTCGACGTGGACTATCCCAAGCGGATTACCGCTTCCGGCGGCCGTTACGCCTTCCAGGACGACTGGCAGTTCTACGACACCCTTAATGTGGGCTTCGAATACGACGACAAGGCGATCGCGTGGGAGTGCACCTGTTGCAACGATATGCGGCGCTTCAACGGCCGCGGCCGCGGGTCCATCATCGAAGGCACCAACGGCACCGTCCTGGTGGATCGCGACGGCTATGAAGTCTACGACCTGAAGGGCAAGAAGATCGACGAATTCAAGGTAGGCGGCGAGACCGCCACCGATGACCTGGTCGGCAAGGACTCGATGACCGACGCGCATTTCGCGAACTTCATCGCCGGCATCCGCAAGGGCGAGAAACTCAATGCCCCGGTGGCCCTCGGCAATGTCGCCGTGACCATGCTGCAAATGGCGAACGTGGCCTGGCAGGTAAGGCGCGACCTCAGCATCAACCCGGCCAACTGCATGGCCGTGAACGACGTTGAAGCCATGCGCAACTGGTCCCGCGAATACCAGAAGGGATGGGAGCCGAAGGTGTAAAGGCAGCTTCTAGCTCCTGGCGACGCCTTGAGCCTGCCGTGCCCCACATGAACCAATTGGCCTGGTTTCTTTCTAAAACCAGAGAGGACGCCATGATTTCCGATGTATCTCGCCGCACTTTTTTCCGCACCGCCGCTTTCGCCGCGGCCGTTCCGGCGCTGTCGTTCGCCGAGCCCAAGCCCTCGTCCGGTGCTCCGTCACCCGTAAAACTCGGCATCGCTACCTACACATTTCGCAACTTCACGCGCGCACAGATGATCCCCTGGCTCAAGCAGCTCAAGGTCGCCAGCATCAACTGCAAGGATGTCAAGGATCATCTGCCGATGGACGCCACGGCCGAAGAGCAGGCCACATCCGATTACCGCGCCAACGGCATCGAGTTGCATGCGGCCGGCACGATCTACTTCCCCAAAGATGAAGACGAAGACATCCGGACCAAATTTGAATACTGCAAGCGCGCCGGTATCAAGGTTATTGTCGCCGGCGATCCAGCACCCGCCACGCTGCCGCGCATAGAAAAGTTCGTCAAGCAGTACGACATCCGCATCGCCGTGCACAATCACGGCCCGGAAGACAAAATTTATCCCTCGCCGATCGACGTCCTCAAAGACATAAAGAACATGGACGAGCGCATGGGCTGCTGCATCGACGTGGGTCACTGCGTGCGCGCGGGCACGGATGTCGTGGAGGCCATCCACGCCGCTGGACCGCGCCTGCACAACATGCATATCAAGGACCTGGCCAGCTTCACCGACAAGGAAAGCCAGGTCGCTGTCGGCCAGGGCAAGATGCCCATCCGCGATATCTTCGATGCGCTGGTCAAGACGAATTACGAAGGCTGGGTCGACCTCGAATACGAGATCCACGGTGACGACCCCATGCCGGGAGTAACGGAGAGCTTCGCGTACATGCGCGGTGTGCTGGCAGGTATGGGTTACAACCCGCTGGCCTGAAGCTCGGGAACCTTCCGCGTGCCGCTAAGGCCCCTGAACATTACCGGGCGCGGCGGGTACTGGTTCGATCCCGTTTTGCCGACCCCGTAGGCCGCTGCCCCGCTCCTTTTTTGATAGCCGTTGTCTCCGTCTGGCTCGTGCCCGTCACCGGCTCGATGCGCGCCACCGGCACCCCATTTTTGTGCAGAATGAAGGTGGTCCCCTGGTAGCGCACGCGGTTGATGCAATCGGAGAAGTTCCGCGCCGCCTCCGTCACGCTGATCGAGATCGCCGGCGTTTTCATTAAATCAGGTTATCAGATTTTATGATTTTCTTTCCTTAAGCAGGAACCGTTCGCGAACCTCGTAGCGTGACCCGGCCGGCCCGGGGAAGCTTTCATACAGCAGAAACTCCCCGGCGACGAAACTCGAAAATCTCACATTGGCGGGGATCCGGATCTTCAACTTGCGCAGGTCGTGGCGGCCGCCCTTGTTCCGCGCCAGGGTGATGTGGGGGTGATAGGGCCGGTCTTCAGGCACGAATCCGCATGGATGAGTTGCAGCGATGACCTGCTGCTGCAAATCGGTCAGGCGCGGCGAAAGCTGCACCCCGGCAAAGAATACGCCGGCGCGGTCGAAAAAACCGGGCGGCTCCAGTTGGATTGCGAAGGGCGCGCGCCGGATCTGACGCAAGCCGGCGGTAACGCAGTCATACTGAGCAGCATTGGTAGCGCCGAGGAATTGCAAGGTGATGTGCCAACCCGCGGAAGAGGACCAGCGCAGACCGTCCGACGGCGACTTCAATCGATCGGTGAGCGCGATCAATTCGCCAATCACGGTTGGGTCGAGCGGAATACCGATGAAGAGGCGCATGGCTACTTGCCGGCCAGCTGCTCCAGCAACGTGTCGAACTCTTCCAGGTGGGAGTACTCGATGATGACTTTGCCGCGTCCGTTCTTGTCCTCGATGGAGACCTTCAGGCCGAGCGCGCGCTGCAGACGATCCTTTACTTCGCGCACGTTCGGATCCACAACTGTTTCAGGCTTGGTCACCTTTTCCTTGCGCTCGGGATTCAGGACATTCTGTACCATGGATTCAGTCTGGCGAACGGAAAGCGAAAGTGCAGCGACTTTTTTCGCTATTTTTTCCAAGTCGGGATGGTCTCTCAGAGCCAAAAGCGCTCGTGCATGTCCGAAGCTGAGTTCACCCGACTCGACCTGTGTCTGCAGATTGACGGGCAATTTCAAGAGGCGCAGGAAGTTGGCTACCGAGACGCGATCCTTGCCGGTACGGGCGGCAATCTGTTCCTGGGTCATGTGAAATTCCGTCGCCAGCCGTTCGAAGGCCCTGGCCTGGTCCATCGGGTTCAGGTCTTCGCGCTGCAGATTCTCGACGATTGTGATCTCCAGCGCCTGCTCGTCCGAGACTTGGCGCAGGATCGCCGGGATGGTCGCCTTCTTGGCCGCTTGAGATGCACGCCACCGCCGTTCGCCGGCAATCAGCTGGAATCGTCCGTTCGGCTGCGGACGCACCAGGATCGGCTGCACCACCCCATTCGCCACAATCGATGCCGCCAACTCCGCCAGCTCGGACTCGTGCACCTGCGACCGCGTCTGGTAGGGGTTGCGGTCGATCAGCTCCAGCGGGATCTCGCGCGGCTTGCCGCCCTCGCCGTCGTGTCCGGTGATGGCTGGACCAGGGGGCTGAACGCGGGGCAGCAGCGAATCAAGGCCCTTACCCAGGGCGCGGCGTTTGGTATCCGGAGTAGCGGTGCTCATGTGGGTCCCATCCTTTGTTCTCTGTGGACGATGGCTTGCGGAGAAGACAGTGATTAAATATAGGGCCAGAATCGAATCTCCCTGCCTCGTGGCTTGGGAGCCGAGGCGGCGGCCTTTCGCTCGGCTGCTTTGGGACTCTCGATGTTGTTACGGGCCATGAATTCGACGGCGAGCTCGTAATAGGCCTCGGTTCCACGGGAACGGGGATCGTAGAGCGCCACCGGCTTTCCGTGGCTCGGGGCTTCCGCCAGGCGGACGTTGCGGGGGATCACGGTCTTGAACAGGCGCTCCTTGAAGTATTCCCGCAGCGTCTCGGTCACCTGCTGGGCCAGGTTCGTACGGTCGTCATACATGGTCAGGAGCACGCCCTCTATGCTCACTTCCGGATTGAAGGCGGCGCGCACCCGCTCCAGCGTCGAAATGAGCTCGGAGATCCCCTCCAGGGCGAAATACTCCGCCTGCATGGTGACGATGAGAGTGTTGGCGGAAGCCAGGACATTCAAGGTGAGGAGGTCCAGCGCCGGGGGACAGTCCAGGACGATGAGATCGTAATTCCCGCGAACCGGCTCGAGAGCATGACGGAGACGGACGGCGCGATCTTCAACGGAGGCCAGCTCGATATTTGCGCCGGTAAGGTTTTTCGAGCCGGGGAGGAGCGAAAGGGTATCGACCAGTGTGGGCAGAATCACCTGGCCGGCTGGCGCGTGGCCCATGAGCACGTCGTACACGGAGTGCCGGGCGTCGTCGCGTTGCACTCCGAGGCCCGAGGTAGCGTTGGCCTGGGGGTCGCAATCGACAAGAAGGACTTTCAGGCCCTCGAGCGCCAGGGAGGCGCTGAGGTTGATTGCGGTAGTGGTTTTGCCCACTCCGCCCTTCTGGTTGACGATTCCGACGATTTTCCCCATGGCTTTTCAGAGTAAAGGCCGAGCGGGGTTTCAGGGTACCGGTTGCGGCTGTGGAGAACGCGGACGAGCTGTGGAAAGCGGCTTTTTGGGTGTTTCGCGGCGCACGTCTAACTTCCTGGTAGAAGGGAAGTTGCGGGAAGTTTGCAAGAGAGGGATGCGGACGGGTATCCAAAACGGTTCCGGTGGAAATCCGGGGCCCTTCCAAGCCTTTTTTGTGTGAGCAACTCCTGTTCCACGTGGAACATTTTGAAGGGATTTTCGATCGATGTTCCACGTGGAACATCCACCTTAATCGGTCCCTGAATTCCTTCTGCCTACTTCGATCTGGCGCTCCGCGCTGAAGGGTAAGGGCTCGGATTTGAACCAATTCAGACCGTCCCCTGCCGCCGATCGGAGGGTGGCAGACCGGTCCACTGAGGTCATCAGGACCAGGTACCCCCCCGGCGCCACCAGCCGCGCCCCTTCTCCCACCGACTTTTCCATACGATCGACCGCCCGCATCGCGACGCAATCAAAAGCCATCCTCAACGTTTCGGCACGGCCTCTGAACACCTCGGTCTGAAGCCCGAGCGTCCGCACCGCTTCCCGCAGGAATGCCGTCTTCTTAGCCTGTGACTCCGCAAGCGTAACGCGAATCTCAGGCCTGCATAATGCGATAGGAATGCCCGGAAACCCGGCACCGGAACCGAAATCCAGAAGCGACGTCACCCCCGCCGGCACCGTCCGCGCGCAGGCGATCGACTCCACGAAGTGCCGGCAGAGGATCCCCTCCTGATCCCGGACCGCCGTAAGGTTCAGCCGGGCATTCCAATGCAGAAGGAGATCGAAATATACCTGAAACTGCCCGGCCAGGTGCGTCTCCAGCCGGGGAAACCCGGCGGTGGCCAGGAGTTCATTCAGGCGAACAGCAGCGGATTGAGCCACTTAGATCCGCCCTGCGGACTCTTCCGCGGGCTGGAGGTGCCACTGGGATGCGGCCTGCAAGAATGCCGAAAAAATCGCCCGCGAGAATCCACTGCTGGTGTACGTCCGCTCCGGATGCCATTGGACGCCCACGACAAAGTGTTCGGCGGAGTCAAGCTCGACCGCCTCGATCACTCCATCCGCCGGACACACCGCTGTCACCCGGAGATTGTCCCCCGGAACACGGAGCGCCTGGTGATGGCTGGAATTCACCTGCGCTTCACGCACGCCGCCGGCGATTGCATCGAGCCGGGATCCGGAGGCCAG
>DASXXV010000080.1:0-11358 GCA_036502905.1 Occallatibacter sp.
TCCCCTCAGCAGCGCCGAGAACGTACGCGACTTCCTGGCCTGCGTGGTGCACGGAATGATGGTCGGCGCCATCATCGACGAACTGGGCGCCATCTGGATCTCGGCCGCGCGCGCCTCCGCCAGCATGTTCCGCCAGGAGAAAGCTACTGCGCCCGCGCGCACAACTCCGCCGTCGCGGACTGCCGCCCCACCGCCCGCTGCCGCACCACCACCCGCCGCTGCGCCGCTTCCCCCAGCCGCCCCCGAACCTCAAATTGCCGCAAATTTAAATTCCAGCCAAATCCAGACCGCAGACGATCTAACCTGCTGCTCTGCATCCACTTGCGAAGAAAAACAAGCTCCAGAAAGGCGAACCCCAGGCGAAGAAATCGACCCCGAAACTCCATCGCCCCTCGAAAATCCGACCACTCAGTTGCCCTCCGTGAGCGGAACGGGGGTGCGCGCCGAAACCGCTATAAACAGCCCCGAGGCAACAATCAGCGCCCCGCCCGCCACCACAAACAGCCCCGGCTTGTCATGCCACACCAGGTACGAAACCAGCGTGCCCGTAATCAACTGCGTGTAGTGATACTGCGAGACGTTGGCTGCCGAGGTGTGCTTCACTGCGGTATAAAAACACAGCGTTCCCAGCGCGCAGAACAATCCCATGGCGAACAATCCGCCCAATTGCCTGCCCGTCAAAGGCTCCACGCGGAAGATCATCAGCACCAGGCCCACCGCCGCGGTCACCAGGCCGGAGAAAAACGCCAGGCTTTCGGGCGGTTCGGTCCGGGTCAGCACGCGCGACCACACCATGTTCACGGAGAAGCACAGCACGCACGTCATGCAGGCTGCAAATCCCACCCAGTCTCCCTGGTGCGAGCTGCCCCAGGGATGCACCGCGATCACTACGCCCGAAAATCCGGCCACGATGGCCAGCCCCTTGCGCCACGGCAGGCCCTCCCGCAGGAACAGCGCCGACAGCACCGCGATCAGCATGGGCGCCATAAAAATCAGGATGTAGAACAAGGTGAGCGTCAGGTGGCGCAGGGCAATCACTACGCAGACATTGTTGACCATGTCCAGGCACGCCCGCACAATCTGCCGCTTCAGTTTGCGCGGCCGCAACGCCTGCATGTCCCGCCGCCACCAACCGTAGGCGCCCAGGAACATGGCCATGAAAAGGCCGAGGAACGCCACCATTTCATAAGGCGGCAAGCCGGTCTGACCCACCAGTTTGACGGCCGTGTCAGTGAGCACCCAGAACGTGAACCCCGCAAACGCAAACCCGATCGCGCCCAGATCGGAAACCGAAGACCTCATAGATACCAATGTACCGGCTCGGCCGGGGCGCCCCCGGGCCTCACCCGTTGCCAACCGCAAATCCGTGGGACGAATCGCCGGGTTCACTCCGTTGTGTAGCGGATCTCGAGGGTGCGCATGCGATAGCACGAGTACGTGAGCACGACCGCAATCAGCACCATCAATCCCAGGCCGGCGATCCATCCGGGCACCGGCTCAGTGGTCACGGTCAGCAGCGCGAAGATATCCGCGCCGCGAACCGTGATGGGCATCAGGTGGCGCAGGTACGACGCCACGCTGATCTTCTGCAGCAGCGACGGCATCACGGGATTGATGGCCTCCCACCCGAACACCAGCAGCGCAGCCGGAGTGGGATTGCGAAACATCATGCTGAGCAGCAGGAACACCGATCCATAACCGAGGCAGGCCAGGATCACGATGGCGAGATAGGCCTCGAGCTGTCCCATGCCGGGGCCGTTGAAGACGTAATCCTGTCCGGCGGCGCCGAAGCCCACGTAGATGAGGGCGAAATTGGCCAGCATGGCGGTGCCGAACAACGCCAGCGCACTGATAGAACCGGCGGCAAACTTGGAGAGGAGCAAAACTTCGCGGCGGACCGGCGCCAGCAGGTAGAAGTGCAGGCTGCGTTCGATCATCTCACCGCGAATGAGCCGGGAGAAAATTCCCAGGCATCCAAAAAATATTCCCAGCCGCACATAGTAGAACTGCACCACGCCGGCCAGCAGCGTAGAGTCTTCCGGGATGTCGTACTGGGGGTGCCGTTCCTTCAGCAAGTGGATAAGGATGATGACGGTGGGCACGAAGGCGAGAAAATAAATCCACCACGCTTTTTTTGAAAGCAGGTTGCGCCGCACTTCGATGCGAACCAGCCGCCGGGCCTGCAGCCACCACAGGCCCCAGGGCTGTTGCATCAAGGTGCGAAAGAACGTTGTGGCCTGTTCCGTCATCGCGCCGGCCCCCCTTCCGATCCGATCAGGTACTGGTAGATGGAATACGCGTCGTCGTCGGCCGGGGCCACGGCCTCTATGCGGACCAGGCCCTCCACCGCGACTTCATTGATCAGCTTGTAGAACTGGTCGATGTCGCCGGTGCGCAGGAACACCCCTTGTCCATCGGCATGCAGACGCGCCTCCACGCAGTGGTTCACTTCGAACATGCGGGAGGCCAGCAACTCCGGCTTGTCGCAGCGGATGAGCACCTGCATGGGCTTGTCGCGCACTTCCTTGCGGACCTGGTGAATGTTGCCTTCCGCCACCAGGTAGCCGCCGGTGATGAGCACCACACGGTCGGAGATGCGGTCCACCTCGTCGAGAATGTGGCTGGAGATCACCAGGTGCATTCCCTGCCGCCCCAGCTCTTCAAACAAAGCCAGCGATTCGGCGCGGGCCATGGGGTCGAGCCCGTTGAGCGGCTCGTCCAGCACCAGCACGCGGGGATGATGCGCAATGGCCTGGGCGAGGCGGATCTTCTGGCGCATGCCCTTGCTGTATCCCGCGATTTTGCGGTGCGCCGCGTCGCTGAGCTTTACCCGCTGCAAAGCCTCCTGCGCCAGGCGGACACCTTCTCCCGGATGCATGCCGTGGAGCATCAGGCCGTCCATCAGGAATTCGAACCCCGTGAGCCCGCGGGGGAAGGAATCGAACTGCGTGCAGTAGCCCACTTCACGGAAGAAACGATCCGCATCGCCCGGCTTGAGACCGAGCACGGAGATGGAGCCGCTCGACGGCTGCACCAGGCCGGTCATCAGGTTCATCAGCGTGGTCTTGCCCGATCCGTTAGGCCCGACCAGGGTGGTGACCCCGGGAGGAATATCGAGCGTGATGCGGTTGATGCCCAGAACTTCGCCATAGAACTTGGAAACATTGTCGAACTGGATTCGATCGTTCATGGTTTCATCCCCGCACCACTTCACGCGCGCGAATGCGCGCATTGAGAATGGCCATGCATGCCAGGCTGACCAGCACCAGCATGCCCAGGATGGGCCCGCTCGGTATCGATAGGTCGGGTCCCATGAGTTCGCGCGAACCCAGCAATCGGCCCCACAACTGGGTCATGCTTACAGGAACATTCAGCAGGAAGCCCCATCGCGTGCGCAGGACTCCGGTTACGATGCCGCCCACGCCGGCGGGCACGAACACCGCGGCGATAATAATGCCGGTTGCAACCACCCGCCATTTGACCCACGAAGAAAGCGCCAGGCCCAGGAAGGTCATCCAGCCGATCCATAGCAGTGAGCCAAGCAGCAGGCCGGGCGCGATCTGAGAATTGGCGGCCAGCCAGCCCTGGGGAGACGAATACGCCTGGTAGACGAAGAGCAACAGGCAGGGAACCCAGGTGACCAGGGAGAGCGATCCGAACAGCGCCGCGAATTTGCCCAGCACGTAACCGAAGCGGGAGATGGGATGGCTCAGCAGGATGGGCAGTGCGTTGTCGGCCAGGTCGAACGTGATCAGCCGGGGTGCGATCCACGCGTTGATCACCAGCGCGGCCCAGCACTGGATCTCTAGCACCACCAGGAAGAAATCGGCATTGATCATGGGCGCCGGCCCGTTGCCGCGCATGATCAGCATCCGCGCCATCGGATTATTGGCGACATAGATGATGATCAGGAAGACGATCGAGGGAAGCATCGAGAGCGTAAACAGGCCGACGGTGATCTTGGAAGACCAGACCTCGGCGAGGCCGTAGCGCGCTAGCACCATCAGGCGCCACCAGAGCGGGGTCACTCTGCCGGTGTAGGCGCGGTAGTCATGCTTATAGACTGACAAGTTCCCCCCTCTTTAGCTCGCTGACCCGGTCGCTGTCCATGGCCCGCAGGAATATATCTTCCAGCGAATCCCGCCGCTGGTGCATGCGGCGGATCTCCACGCCCTGTTGAGCGGCGGTTGCATACAGATCGCGCGCTTCGATCGTCCCGGGGATGATGAGCTTTACCCGGCCGCCGGGGAAGCAGGCGCATTCGCAGCCCAGTTCGCGCATCTTCTGGGCGAAGTTTTCGGCAGCGCCGACGGTCTCGAGCTCGATGAAGTTGCGGTGCGAGCGGCGCTCCTCTTCGATGTTGCAGAGCGCGGCAATGCGGCCGTCCTTCAGGATGAGGGCTTCGTCGCAGGTCTCGTCGATATCGCGCAGCAGGTGCGACGAGATCAGCATGCGGATGCTGCCCTCTTTGCGAATCTCTTTGATGGTCTGGATCATGCGCTGGCGGGCGTTGGGATCGAGGCCGTTGGTGGGCTCGTCGAGAATCAGCAGCCGCGGCCCATGCGCCAGGGCCTGGGCCAGCTTGACCAGCTGCTTCATGCCCAGCGAGTAGGTGCTGATCTTGCGGTAGCGGACTTCGCCGAGGCCCACGTAGAAGAGCGCTTCGTGGGCGCGTTCCAGGGCCTCGCGTGCGGGCAGCCCGGCCAGCTCCGCCATGTAGCGCACGAAGCGCACGCCGTTCATGTTGCCGATGAAAGAATCGTTCTCCGGCATGTAGCCGATCGACTGGCGGATGCGGGCGCGGTCGTGCACCGCGTCCAGGCCAAACACGCGCGCGGTTCCACGCGAAGGCTTGTGGAACCCGAGCAGCGTGTTGATAAGCGTGGATTTCCCCGCGCCGTTGGGGCCGAGCAGGCCGATGGCGTTGCCGCGTAGTTGGCCCGTGAGCCCGTCGAGAACCATCCGGCCGGCCAGCCGCACTTCCAACCCGTCCAGTTGGATCACCGGTTGGATCACCGGCTCGATCACCGTCCCCGGCGACGGGGCTGCGGTCCCCAACCCCGGGGCTGGGGCCGCGGCGATCACGTCTGCGTTCGCGCGGTGCAGGTTTTCGTCGATGGGATGGTTCATGCCCATGTCATTGAATTACGAGTTTGTGTGCCGGTTTGTTCCGGTCGACCAGTGCCCCAAGGGTAAGAAAATCAAACCCGAACAGGCGGCTGTCGCTGGCGACTTCGATGCGGCTCTCCTGCCCGAATGCGCAGAGGACGGTGGGCCGGGAATCTGCCGCCAGCTTGCGCAGAGCATCCGCCGATTCGCCGCTGAACTGCTGCAGCAGAGGGCTAAGCACCGGGCTCAGGTTCTGGTAGGCCACCGCCGAGTAATTCTCGTTCTCGTCCTTGGGCAGCAGCGCGCGGAAGGCCGCCGACCTGCCCAGAGAAGTGCCGTTCTCATGGGTCTTCAGCGCGTCCATCAGCAAAGCCCTGGTCGGCGCGATGATCATATACCCGTCTGCGAAGGTGTAGTTTGCCACCACCGCCCCGGCAGTTACATCGCGGACGGCGTAAAAATGCTGCCCGCTCGCGTCACTGGGCTCGATGGCCACCTTGTGGGCCTTCGGTCCCTGTTCCTGGGCGTTGATGGCCTGCACCAGCCGCTCCAGGGTGGTTTCGAACTGGCTGCCGTTGTTGATCTCGATCACGGCTTTCCACGAGGGTGTGGGCAACACCGGCCCGTCCAAAGCCACCAGGAAATCGCCGCCCAGGTTGGCGATGAGGTCTTCGCGGATATTGATGCCGAGTTTGGAATTGGCCTCATCAAAGCCGGACTCGCCCGCACCTTTGGCAGTCATGGCAATGATGTCGTCGGCGATGGCCTTGGGGTCCTTGGAAAGGCCCGCCACGGCAATCGCGGCATTCGTGGTGACAAAGTCGAGAGATCCGATGGGCCCGGGCGCGGCCAGCCAGCTCGCCACCCGCTCGCGCGTGCCGGTGAACTGCAGATTCAGCCGATTCTGCGGCATGCCGTTGGTTTCGCGATGTTCGGCGATCAGGTAGCGCATGTCTTCGATGCCGCTGTTGGCCATCGTGGCGCCACGCTTGCCGGAGTGCATTGCCAGACCGACGGGCGCGCCGGCCATCATTTCGTGCAGATCGGCGGCCAGGATGATGCCGGCCCCGCGATCGTAAGCGGCCGCGATCTGCTTGCCGAAATCGCTGCCGGCGAATCCGCTGGCGCCCGCGTCGAGCTGGGCATTCAGCTGCTTGATGAGGGCCACGTCGTTGGAGAAGATCACCTCGCGAGGACGGACCAGCGCATACGCGGAGTGGCCGTTGCCGGTTGGGCCTGCGGTGGCGAGCGACTGCTCATCGAGAACGATGAAGTTGTGGCTCGCGTCCTGGCCCGCGCCCGGGCCCGCGTCCGCGCTCGGACCCGCGCCCGCGCCCGGGCCAGCGTCCTGCCCGGCTGCCTGCTGCTTCAGCAGGTCGGCCAATCCGCTCTTCTGTACATCGGCCAGGACCGCGAACCCGGGATGGCTGCTCTCCTTGAGGCCGACCACCACCGCTTCGTCGCCCAGGTAAGTGCTGATATCGTGAATCCGGGTGATCAGCGCATCCAGGTCCGCGGTGTGGTTGTGCCCTTTGGCCCACCACTGCTGCAGTTCCTGGCTCTGGCTCAGCTGGTCGTGGAAGATCTGATTGGCCTGGGTAAGGAAGTCGCCCAGGTTGGGGATGCTGACATAGAGGAGCGTATCGGCCGGCATGCGGGACAGCAGATCGCTGGAGTAGCGGGGTCCGGGCAGAGGTATCCGGCTGATCTGGTGTTCGAGCAGGGCCAGCTCCGCAAGGATGCCGATGTACTTCTGGCGGTCCGGGCTCCAGGAGACCTGCTCTTCCAGTGGCTCCGGGGCGAGATTGTCGCTGGTGGTGATCTGGTCGCCGGGTTGCAGCATGGAGTGGATGCCGGAGTGGGTTACCTGCACCGCACCTTGCAGCACCGCCACGCGCGAGCCCTTAATACCGGAATTGACGGTGAACACCGTGCCGGTGACAGCCACGCGGCAGTCGGGGGTGCGGACGTAAAGGTGGCCCGACGTGCGCCTGGCTGCCTGCACAATCACGTCGCCCCCATCGAGCGCGACGGTCATGTTGCGGCCGCGGGCGCCCACTTCCAGGGCGGTGCGCTCATTCACTTCCACGGTGGAACCGTCGGAGAGGCGCAGAACCGCGCGCGATCCGCCGTTGGTCCGCAGGCGATCGCCTTCGCCGAGGGTGGCGCCGGGCGTCAATTTGCGGTCGCCGCCGTTCGAAATAAGGTAGGCTGTGCCGTCCACCGAAGCCACCTCGGCGCGCACCCCGGGGGGCACCTGCCAGTAAGCTTGGTACACAAACAGCGCGCAGACCGCGACAGCGAAGGAGAAGGCCAGCCCCCATCCGAATGCGGGGCGGAGATTGCGCGGCGCCCCAGCGGGGCGCGCGGCGGCCGGAGCGGACCAGTCCACCACGGCGGCTTTCGATCCTTCGTGGAAATAGCGCAGGCATGCGCCGCAGTCGCCCAAGTGGGCTTTTACCAACAGCGCCCGCGCTTCAGGGAGCGTTCCTTGGCGGTACGCATTGAGGAGGTGGCGCACATCTTCGCAACTCCGAATCTGCTCGACTTCGGTCGCCGCCAGCATCTCGATGCCCAGCCGGTCGGAAATCCTTGCGGCGGCAGCGGTGACGGAGTCGCCATCGGGCCCGTCGCTGCGCACTGCTTCAATTGCCTGATTCAATAAATCATCATTGCGTTTCATGACTTCCCCCGTTGCAGCGCGATGAGCGTTTTTTTCAGCCTGGAGCGCGTCTGGTGCAGCGTAACCGCGACCACCGCCGACGAGGTCCCCATCAGGGTCGCGATTTCGCGATTGCCTAATTCCTCGATGTAGCGCAGGGTGAACATTTCGGCCGCGCGCCCGGGCAGTTCGCTGATGGCCCGGCGAAGCAGCCCGGCGAGTTCCGCCCTGGTCAATTCCGCGTCGGGCGATGCCGCCCTGCTCATCGAGGCAATGCCCTCGGCAGCGTCGATAGGCTCGACCGCCGCGATCTTCCGCCGGCGCAGCAGGTCGAGGGCGCCATTCACAGCCGCGCGGTAAAGGTAGCTGCCGGCATTCTTCATGGGAATGCCTTCGCCCCGGCCCAGGCGCAGGAAGACGGTCTGGGCCACATCCTCGGCGTCCGCCATGCTTCCGGTAACGCGGTAGGCGGCCACCAGGACCCGCCGGTGGTGGTCGGCGAAAAGCTGTGCGAGCTGATCGCTGGTCTGGATCATCGTTATTGGAATGGCTGCGGCTGCGGCGCTCACGTTGTCACGCTCTTCATGTTTCATAGTGATGACGCCCCACGGGTCGGATTCTTAATCGGGTTGTAAGAAAGTACGGGAAAGGACGGACGCCTGTTCCGCGCTTTTGAGGGTGCAGGTCCCGGCCGTAGGATCGTGCTCCTCCGCAGAGACGCGCTGGGTGCATGGTATTCTGTTGCTCCTTTCGAAGCCTCGGTTTGGATTCGCGATCCCGGGAGACAGCATGTCTGTAGAGGTCTGGGGGATGATCGGTGCGGGCATCGCCGCGCTGGTTGCGGGACTCGTTCTTGCCGCGGGGCGATTTCGCGCGGCTTCCGGTGCGGGCCGAATCCTGGTGCTGGGGCCGGTCTTCGAGGCCGTCGCGCTCACGGTTTTTGCCGCGGAGCACTTTCTCGCGGCGCGCGATCTCATGGCGATTGTGCCGCGCTGGATGCCCGGTCCCCTCTTCTGGACCTATTTCGTGGGCGCCGCGTGGCTGGCGGCCGCCATCAGCTTCATCGCATGGCGGCAGGTACGCTGGTCGGCGGCGCTGGTCGCGCTGCTGTTCCTGATCATCGTGGCCACCATCGACCTGCCGAACTTACCCAGGGGGGCGCATCAGCGACTCTTCTGGACGCTCACCATGCGCGAATCGGCGTTTGCAGGCGGGGCGATGGCGCTGGCGGGCAGCGTCTGGGCGTCCAGCGTGTGGGCGGCCGGCAGGAAGTCGTTTGCCACCGTGCTGATGGTGGTCGGCCGCCTCGTTGTCGCCGCGACATTGGTCTTTTACGCGGTCGAGCACTTTCTATTCCCCGGGTTTGTGCCGGGAGTTCCGCTGGAGAAGCGCATGCCGGCCTGGGTGCCGGCGCCCACAGTGCTTGCGTACTTGGTGGGAATTACGCTGCTTCTGGCGGGCATCGGGCTGCTCTTCCGCCGCACCATTCGGATCTCGGCCGCCGGCGCGGGCATGGTGCTTCTTCTGCTCACCGCGTTCTTCTACGTTCCCATCCTGGCGATGGAGATCCATTCCCCGCTCGCGTTGGAAGGGATCAACTACGTAGGCGATACGCTGTTGTTCGCCGCGACAGCCTTGCTGGCAGGCTGGGGCGCCGACCAATCGGCGGCCTGAAGCATTTTCGGCATCCCCAGGTCTCAAAATCGAGACCTGGGGCACCCGGCGAATCTGTTAATCAAGTGGCAACGGAAGAGTCGCGGACAATCCTTCCGACGAGCCGGATTTGGGAACATTTCATTCGTTGGCGATTTCGCGGTTCCGAGTCTCCAATTCAGCGAGCAGTTTAGGGTCTTTGATGTTGAGCGTAAGCCTGCTTCCGGAAGATTGAGCACTTGTTTGTACTCTGGGTGAAAGGGAGTACACTCTCTGGGCGAAAGGAGCTGCATGGGTTCTGCTCCGAGAGATCGACTCCACCAACTTGCAGCCATTGTTGAGTTCTCAGAAGATGCCATTATTGGCAAGGACATGGATGGCATTATCACCGAATGGAACAAGGGAGCGAAGCAACTTTACGGATACTCGGCAGACGAAGTGATAGGAAAGCCCGTTTCTATCCTGATACCACCTGAGGTCTCCGATGATTTCAGCGAAATAATGAATAAGCTAAAACGCGGCGAAAGTGTCGCTCGTTCCGAGACGGTTCGTCAGAAGAAGGGCGGGGAACGGGTCGATGTCTCACTGAGCGTTTTTCCCATCCGAGACGAGGCGGGGAAAATTGTTGGCGCGGCTGCCATTGCTCGCGACATCAGCGAGCGTAAGCGCTACGAAGCTACTTTGCGCGAAAGCGAAGAGCGCTTTCGTTTGGTCGCCGACACTGCTCCTGTGCTGATCTGGATGTCGGGAATCGATAAACTGTGTAGCTATTTCAATAAGCCTTGGCTCGACTTCACTGGGCGACCGCTTGCAGCGGAGTTAGGGAACGGATGGGCGAGCGGCGTTTATCCAGATGACTTGCAGGGGTGTTTAGCCACGTACACGCAATCCTTTGACCAGCGAGAGAAATTCAGGATGGAATATCGCCTGCGGAGGCACGACGGCGAGTTTCGCTGGGTTCTCGATGTCGGTGTGCCCAGATTCAATGAGGATCGTTCCTTTGCAGGCTACATTGGGATTGCTATAGACGTTACTGATCGCAAAGAGGGAGAGCAGAGACTGCACGAGATGCATCGTCAGCTACAACAGCACGCAGCGGTTCTGCAATCGCGAGAGGAACTGCTAAAGATATTCGTCAAGAACGTACCAGCGGGAGTGGCGATGTTCGACCGTGACATGCACTATCTCCAAGTAAGCGACCGCTGGTGTGCGGACTACTCCGTTGACAGTTCTCAAATTCTGGGACATTCGCACTACGAGCTTTTTCCGGACATGCCCTATCGGTGGAAAGATATGCATCGTCGTGGTCTTGAGGGAGAATCATTGCGAGCGGACGAAGAACGCTGGGATCGCGAAGGCGGAACGAAGTGGGTTCGCTGGGAAATCCGTCCCTGGTGGAGTCTCGGCAGGATGCCCAGTGGGATTCTCATCTTCGCCGAGGACATCACCCAGCGTAAGCAGATGGAAGAGGAACTCTCCGGTGTAACTCAAAAGTTGATTCAGGCGCAGGAGCAAGAACGAGCCCGTATAGCCAGAGAGCTACACGACGATATCAACCAGAGACTCGCACTGCTATCGATGGAAGTGGGGCAACTGCAAGAGAACCCAGCCGAGATTGAACCCCGTGGGCTGGAACTTCGCAAACGGATACAAGAGATTTCGGCAGATGTACAAGCCTTGGCGACTGACTTACATCCCTCAAAATTGGAATCTCTCGGTGCGGTTGCAGGAATGAAAAGCTGGACCACGGAGTTTGCTCAGCGCCAGAAGTTGGAGGTCGATTTCATGGCCTCTCTGGACAGTCCGCTGCCGCCGAAAATCGGGGTCAGCCTCTTTAGAGTTCTACAGGAGGCGCTGCAAAACATAGTCAAGCACAGCGGCGGAAAACGGGTTGAAGTGCAACTGCGAGAGGACTCCGAAGCGGTTCACATGGT
>DASXXV010000081.1:0-3427 GCA_036502905.1 Occallatibacter sp.
CGGCAATCAGGGTGAGGATGACGAAGATGATGGGCTTGCCGTGCCGGGCGGTCCAGTGCGGAGCCTCAGGTATGCTGGTCAGGTCGCTCATTTGGATTTCGGCTTGGCCTCGTCCTTCTTCTGGTCCTTGCCGGCCGCCGGCTCCGGCGGGGCGTTCTCGTCTTCCTCGTCCGCGGCCTCCTTCACCGAGGTGTCGATCACCTTGACCTTGGCCTTATCGTCCAGACCGATGCCGCCTACGATCACTACCTCTTCACCGGGGCGCACGCCGTTGAGAATCTGCACCTTGTCGCCCTCGCGCACGCCCAACTTCACAGGGCGGCGGTGCGCGATGTTGTCCGGCGTGATCACCAGGCACGCAGTGCCGCCCTCTTCGCCAGGGAGGATCGCCGTGATCGGAACTACGGGAGTGGCCTTGATGACCTCCGTCATGATGGCGACGTGCACGCTGGCGCCGGGCTTGAGCAGTTCGCCGGGGCTGTCGGCCTGCACCCAGACCTGAACGGTGGTGCTGTTCGGGTCGGTAGCCGGACTGACCACCGTCACCTTGCCCTCCACGGTCTGGTTGGTATCGACCTGGGTGATGGTGGCAGGCTGGCCGACTCTCACCGATGCCGACTGATTCTGAGGAACGTTGGCGCGCGCGATAATCTTGGAGATATCCATCACCGTCACCACGGGCGAGCCGGGCGTGGCCATTTCGCCGACGTAGAGCGGGCGATCGGCGACCACGCCATTGATCGGGCTGACGATCCGCGCGTAGGCTACCTGGGCCTCGGTAGACTGCAGATGGCTGCGTGCGGCGTCCACTTGCGAAGCCGCGATCTTGATCTGCGCTTCCTTGCCGACAGCCTGCAGCGAGCGCAGATGTTCCTGCGCGGAGAGCAGCGTGCCGTGGGCCTGCGCGTAAGCTACCTGTGCGTCGTCCACCAGTTTGCGGGCGAGCGCGCCCTGCTGCAGGAGTTTCTCGCGATTGTCGAGCAGTTTCTTGGCGGCCTCCTCGGTCTGTCTGGCCGTATCGACGTCGGTCTGCGCTTTGACGACGGATTCGGGAATTTGGGCGGAGGCGGTGGAGCGGAGGTTGGCTTCGGTTTGGGCGAGCACGGCCTGGCTTTCGGCGGCGCTGGCGGTGAGATCGCGACTCTCGAGTACGGCCAGCAACTGGCCCTGTTTGACGTGATCGCCGCGCTGCACCAGGAAGCGCTGCACCGGCGCTGCGATCTTAGGCATCACCGATGCCTGGTCCCGCGGGAACACCATGCCATCGCCCGCGACGATGCGGCGGATGGTGTCCTGGGTGACGGCGGTCACCTGGACGGGCGCGGGCGCTTCGACTTCCTTTTCCTCCTTCTTCGTGCAGGAGACAAAAAAGAGGAGCGGAATAAGCAGTAGAAGTTTCTGATTCATGGGCTAGAAGGCCCCCGTTAGAGTTTGAAGTGCGGCCAGCGCCAGGCGGTACCGTGCCAGCCCGTCGTCGTAGGCGTTGCGCGCGCTGAACAGAGTGGTCTGCGCGTCCACTACTTCGAGCACGGTGACTTCGCCGGCCTCGTACCGCAGCAGAGTGAGCTTCAGGCTTTCCTCGGCGAGATCGAGCGAGTGTTTGAGCGACGCCATCTGCCTGGAAGCGACATTGGCCTCCAGGTAAAAGGAATTCAAGTTGGAGAGCAATTGGCGCTGCGTGAAGCTGAGGTCGACGCGCGCCTGTTGAAGCCTGAGTTCGGCCTGCTTCACCTTACTGCGCGCCGCGCCCCAGTTCCACACCGGAACGTTGAGGCTGGCCACCACACTGCTGCCCAGGTTGTTCTGGCCTAACTCATTGTGCAGAGTGTACTGGTTGGAATTGAGGCCGTAAAAGTAATCCACCGAGAACGTCGGCAGCAAACCGGAGCGGGCGCTCTGTATGCCGAAAGTCTCCTGCGTGACGGTGGATTGCGCGGCGCGAATATCCGGGTTATTCCTCTGGGCGAGGGCCGCAATTTCGGGGAAGGCGGCGAGCGGCGTCAGGCGGTCCAGGTCGTCGGCAACGGTGAAGTCCTGGCGGAAATCGGGGAAGAGGAAGACCGCAAAGCCGATGCGCGCTTTGTCGTAGGCCAGTTGGGCATCCTGCACGTCGCGTATGCGCTGGTCCAGGGTGAGTTGCGCTTTGACCACGTCGGAGTGGGCGGCTTCGCCTCCGGCCTCCTGCTTCTGCGTGATATCCACGAACTGCTCGGCCTCCTGAAGGCTGCGCCGCGCGTTGTTGTAGTGGCGCTGCGCTACCGCCATGCCGTAGAAGTTCTGCACTACCACAGCCGACAATCCGCGCGCCGCAATTTCCACTTTGGCGCGCGCCACGGCTTCGGCGGCGATGCTCATCTGATAATCCGCGCGTCTGCCAGGTGCGTAGACATCGGCATGCACGTTGGCCATATTGGTGTAGACGCGCGGTCCGTTGTTCGTCACGAAGACGCCGGTGTCGGTTCCGTTGGGCTGTGTGTAGATGAAGCCATTCTCCCAGTTGACGCTAGGCAGAAGGGCGGCCTTGGCCTGCACCCTGTCTTCGCGCGCAATGCGAGCGGCGATATTGGCGGAGAGCAGTTGTTGGCTATAGGCTTGGGCGCGCTCCAGCGCCTCCTGCAAGGTCAGGGTGAGCACGGGCCCTGGCGTGGGAGGAGTGTCCTGGGCGTAAGCGCCGCAGCGCAGGGCTAGGACGAGGCCCAATATCGGCAGTATGCGCAGCATGGAGTAATTCCAGTATAGAAAGCCACAGATGAACCCACGATGAATCAAGTGGATGACAGTTGAGAGATTCCAAACTGCCCCCTATTGGGGGCCGCTATGTCCTGGCGCCGGCATTCCTCGCCAGCCAGGCGCCCACGCCCAGGTGCACCAGCAGTACTAGCAACATATCGAACAGAACATAAAACATCAGGTGATGTCGCGGAACGTCCACAGCGTCCGCCAGCGAAGCCACGCACAGTGCCGTGCATGCCATCCCGATCAGCACAACACCGCCGGCAACCGCCCCACGCCGCAGTGCGCGCCGCCGGGCGGCAAGCAGCATCCCGACCGCGACGGCCAGGCCGAGAAACGTGAAGAAGTAGCGTGGACCCCTTTGATCGAATGTCCGCCGCTTCACACCGCTCCAAAACGCAAAAGCGTGGCTTGCCTGAAACCGCGGATACCCCGTATGCACGTCGAAATTGCCCAGGTAAGGACGCTGAATCCCCGCCGCATTCAGCGAGCGCCGCAGAGCCATGTAGGCGTCGCCCGGATGTGTCACGTAAAACCACGCCAGGCTGCCGTAAGAAATGCGCCGGTGAAACTGATCTATGAACGCGGCGTCCTCCATGGGCGAGCCGGTGGAGAACGAGTGCATACCAATATAAGGGCGGTACGAATCGTCCAGGCCGAGGTCCCGGATCGTCCGGTCGACGTTCTTCGAGTG
>DASXXV010000082.1:0-9494 GCA_036502905.1 Occallatibacter sp.
TTGGCGGCGATAAAGTGTCTGGCCCAGCGCTCCGGTCAGGTTGTAAGCGCATAGCGGCACCAGTTTCTGAGCCGGGGTCAGCACGTGCAGAAAACAGTCGCGCAGTCGGTCGAGATCAATGTTCCATACGTCCTGAAATGCCATCCCGGAAATGCAGAACGATAGCTTCTTGTTGGCCAGGAATTGATCGAAGCTGGAAATATCGATGCCGCCTGGTTCTGAGGTATCGGTTTGCTCGGAGGGGGATGGATAGGACCAGTGCTGGGCAACGAATCGCTGCGCCCGCCGCACGCCTTCACCGGGCTGGGGCGGGGGTGAGGCGAGTTGGACCAATCCGGAATTGGGCGGCTCGATAGCGGGGCCGCAGCACGATGAGACTTGCGGACGCGGCGCAGCCGTAACCCGCTTGTCGCCATCCAGCCAGAACTTGCCATGGAATGAGCAGTACGGATTCTCGCCTGACGCGGCATAGAATTGAGCCGCTTGAAACATGCCATCGGTCTGTTGCCCGATGTATCGGATGATCTCGGGAAACGTGATGCGATCGCCGTCGGTTCGGCCGGCAGGAAAGCGTCCGAAATAACTGATGGGTTGAAAGTGCACCGCACGCACGGCCGGAGCCAGATGGATAGCGGTGCGCAGAATTTCGCCGATCTGGCCGGTGTTGATTCCGGGCACCAGGGTGGGCACCAACACCACTCCCAACTCGTGACAGCCGCAATTAGCAATGGCATTCAGCTTGGTCTCGAGTAACGGCTTTCCGCGGATCGCCTGGTAAACGCTGTCACTAACGCCATCAAATTGCAGAAAGACACAGGTCAGTCCGGCATCCTTCAATTGCTGGGCGTAACCGGCCTCGCGCGCCAGTCGCACGCCGTTGGTATTGAGCTGAATGTAAGTGAAGCCGAGAGCCCGGATTCTGCGAATGATCTCCGGGAGGTCGCGCCGCACCGTGGGCTCGCCTCCGGACAGGTGAAGATTGAATGGTCCGCCGAGTTCGGTCAGTTTTCGGCACCAGCCAACAATCTCGTCCGCTGTCGGATCGGGTTTGGCCGCGCCGCCCGCCGATGCAAAACATACCGGGCACGCCAGGTTGCACCGTTCCGTAACGTCGAGCACCACACAGCAGGTGTGCTGGCGATGGTCGGGGCAAAGGCCGCAATCGAACGGGCAGCCGCGCTGCACCGTCGAGCCGCACACCGGCGGGCGCGCGGGTGTACGGCACTCGCGCCCCCACGCGTCATAGGAGTTGATTCCCCGCCAGATGACGGTTTTGAACTCGCCATGCTCGCGACAGGTCTTGCACAGATAGACGACATCGCCTTGGGCAATTCGCTGCGCTTCGATGCGCTCGAGGCATACGGGGCACAGACTCTCGGTGGTGCTGAGGAAGCGGGTTGTCTCGTTTGCGGAGCTACTGTTCATCATGCGTTTGCACCTTCGGGAATTGCGATCTCGAGATCAACGACGGCGGGCTTCTCGTGCAGAATTGCGATCAGCGGAACCCCCAGTCGCGCTTCGACCGCATTGGCGATTTGTCCGGCGACCGCCTTGCGCCTATGGGCGGCTGCGAGCGCATCCGGACGGTGATGAAAACGCTTCAGAGCGCGCTGGAATCGCTGCTCGAGAGTGACCAATTGCTCTCCAGCTACAAGCTTGTCGGCCAGATAAACGATGGCGCGCTCGTCGATCACCGCAACGAATTCCATGTCGGTGTGCGCAGCCACTACTCGCGCGACGGTGGGCATGTCGAGCGCGCGCAATGCCTCCGCAGCCGCCTCCGCGTGTTTCGGTTGGCCCTTCGCCAGGTCGTGCAGCAATGCTGCGGCGCGCACCAGTTCGGGGTTGATTTCAAGGCCGGTCTTGACGAGTGCATCCGCAATCTGCCCGGCAACCTCGGCGACCTTGCGCGAGTGCCGGACGATCCCCTTACGCACTGGGGGACTGGTGAATAAGCATTCGCATTCGGCGGGCGTGGGAATCTCGCGCCGACTGGCCAGCACACGCAGCGCATCGAAGTCGGAGGGCGTATCCATGTCCAGGTGAATCGCCAGATCGGGAACCAGAACCTCGATCGCGCGCGCTTGGTGAGCAACGAGCAGCGCGGATAGCGGCCCCGGCGCTCCGCCCGCAGCCTCGTCCAGAATGGGTCGCGCAATCAGTGGGGGATGTCCACGCTCACCTTCGAACACTGGATAAATGACCGAATCCGGCCGGGCTGCGAAAGCTGCGGCCAGTTGGCGAACGGTCGCGGGCCGAACGAGAGGAACATCCGCCGGCAGCACGAATACCCCCAGCGCGGATCGCGGCAGCGACTGTGCGCCGGCCACGATCGAGGAGTACATGCCTTCATACCAGCGCGCGTTGTGCACGCAGCGCGCTCCGCAGCGCTCGGCAAGGGGGCGCAGTTCTTCACCGCGATTGCCCAGCACGACCAGTACGTCATTCACGCCGGCGTTGTGAAACAGCGAGATGCTCCGCTCGAGAGCGGTCGTTTCACCGAGGCGCAGCAGCGGCTTGAGGCGGCGCATGCGCGAGGAGGCGCCCGCGGCGAGCACAATGGCGGCGAGGTTATTCGGGATTGGGACGGTCGAAATCATAGTTGTGATCCGCCAGGATCTCCTTCAACCGGGCGAGGGTTTCCATCACGATGCGCGGACAGCGCGTCATCTTGCTGCGCATGTCGTCGCGGACGATCCCGGCGCACTCGATGCTTCCGTAGCGCTGAATATTTTCGGATTCAAACCACTCCACAAATTCGCCGAGCATGGCCGCGAGCCGATCATCAGCGGTGGCGTCGGGAGTGCCCCAACCGGCGTGCAGACCGAGCACGGAACAGCCGCCGGTGAGCGCGCCACAGGTCTTGCCGCAGCCCATGCCGCCGAGCAGTCCTGACATGGCGCGCACCAGGTCCTCGTTTTGCTTGCCCTGCGCTTCGAGAGCCATGGCCATCAAAATCTGGCTGCACTGGTAACCCTTCATCGCCAGATCCATCACGCGAAATGAGTCATCATTGTTCACGGCTTTCTCTCCCTTCCGCCGCAGTTCTGCGTTTGGTCGCAATCAGCAAGAAGTAGCCGGCGCGCGCGGCGCGCATTGCCGACTGCACTGCCTGTGATGACTCCCCGTCGGCACAGTTCCACAGATCATCGAGCGATCCGTATTCGAAAAGGAAACGGGCAGCGCACTCACGCAGCGCCCGCGAGTGGTCTTCCCACAGATCCAGAACGAAGCCGGAGTTCAACAAACTTAATTCGAGTTCTTCGCGCACCAGGATTCCAGCGGCACAGGAGGCAGGGAGAGCGCGCAGCGCGGCGACAGCTTCGGGGTGCAGCGCGTACAGATCCGAGATGATCAGCCGGCCGCTATCGACAAGCACGCGCGCACACTCGGTTAAGGCGCGGTTACGATCTTCAAACAAGGAAAAGCTGCATTCGGCGACAACGGCATGGAACGTGCCGCTCGCGAATGGCAAGGCCTCAGCGGGCGCCACGATGCGCGTATCTGCTGCCGGGCCATCAACTGCGGCAGCAGCCGAATCGACCGCGCAATCAATGCCAATGGCCTCGAACTGCCGCGCAAGCAGATATCGAACCGTATCGCCGGCGCCGCTGCCGAGGTCGAGAATCCGCGCGCCCGCGTCCAGAGACGCAAGGGCGATGGCGCGCGCGGTGAGCTCCAGTCCGCCAGGCCGGAATAGGCGCGCGTCTCCGTGCGCAAGCCGGCCGGACTCATAGGCCGATGGATCGCGGGTTGTGCATGATGACATCATTTGTCCTCCAGCGCCTGTTCCACCTGCAGCATCTTGCCCGCCGCAAGTTCCCTGGGCACCAGGACCTTACCGCACTCCGGGCACTTCCACAGCTCGATGGGGAACTCGCTGCCCAGATACGAGGCGATCACTTTACCGGGCACAAGTGCCTTCTTGCATTTCCCGCACACGTAGGAAGGGCCGGGAGCCGGAGCTGAGTCGGAACCCATTTCAGCGCACCTCCATCCGGTGCGACCAGGCATCATGCACCACGCATGAGCCGTCTTGCTCTGAGTACTCGACCCAGTAGGTCACGCATGCCACGCGCAACGATGCCAGGCGCCGTCCCGTGGCCTGGTCCTCGATCGTGTCGCCGCTCTGTTCGGCATGCTCAATCGTGCGCTCTATATCCTGTTCCACGATCATGCTCATCTCGAGCAACGCCTTCAGTTGTTCCGGGATCAGCACCGGGCGCGTTGGTTCCATCGGCTTCTCCGTTTCTCCCCACAGGTCGCGCAGGAGGGTTTGCTTGAGGCGCGCGCGATTGTCCTGCCGGCGCGAAAAGCCGGGATCGGGCCGGGCCGCGGCGTCTGCTTTGTCCTTCCCAAAGACGAGGTCCAGGATATGCGTAGCGCGTTTGCCCTGGTGCGCGAAGCGGTCGCGGCACATGGCGCAATAGGTGACGTAATCAACGTCGCTCTGCGCTCCGCGCCGCTGCACGGTCTTGTCCGCAACCGCGGGATTCGCAAACATCATTAAACCACCGTAACCGCAACAGGTCGTCAGCCCCGGGGCGTTCAGCTCCTGAGTTTCTACGCCGAGCCTGTGCAGCAGTGTGCGCGCGCTTCCTTCCACCTCGCTCCATCCACGCGTTGAGCAGGGATCGTGGATGGCCAGCTTTTTGCCCGCACCAGAGGGGGCGGAAATCTGCGTCAAATCGATATGCGGCCAGAGGGGTTCGATGGGAATGTGGGGCAGATTTTCGCGTAAGGATTTGAAACAGGAAGAACAGGCGGTAATAAGGCGCGGACGGCCGAGTGAGTCCCACGCCGCCTGCAGCGTACTGAGCGCCTCTTGAAACATTGCCTCGTTACCGGCCCAGCGCGCCGCGGCTCCGCAACACTGGAAGATGAGGCCAACACCGCCGGGCTGAGTTTTGCAGAGGTGCTCGTAACCGGAGGCGACGTGGTCAGGCGAGGAGGCGGCAAGCTGGCATCCGGGAAGAAACGCGACCCGGCTGGTTTCGAATCCAGGCTGATGGCGCGCCAGGGCGAATGCTTCGCTCTGGCTGAACGCCATGTCGCGCAAGGCAAAATCGTGCGTGGATGGCGGCATCTTGCCGGCGCGTACCATGCCCTGACGCGCATCCAGGCACACGTCCGCCATGTTCAGGTCCTCAGGGCACACTACCGCGCACAGCCCGCACAGCGCGCAAGAGTTGATCATGCGATTGGCTTTGCGCACGCCCATCACGATGCTCTCGTTGTTATAGATCTGGCGCACGTAGCTCTTGGGGTGAGAGCCGTAGTCCTCGAGATAGGGGCAGACCTTTACGCACTCCAGGCAATGGCAGGGGTAACAGCGGCCCGCTTCCTGGCGGGCTTCCTCCGCTGTGAATCCATGGGTGCCGGGGGCAAGAGGAACGGCGGGTAGCGGGGCGATGCCGGTGGTATTGACGAAGAGGCGGGAAGGGTACGGCCCCTGGTTGTCTCGATTGGCGCTGAGCGATGCTCCCTGGAGAAAGCGGTCAATGGAAACCGCGGCATAGTTTCCGTCGGCAATGGAATGGATGGCTGAATACGGGGCGGGAGCGTAGCGTTGCGCCCCGCCGGCAAAAACCTTGGGCAGGCTGGTGGCCAGCGTGAGCGGATCAATGCGAATCCTGCCGTTGAGTGCGCGCCCCAAACCCAGGCATTTCTCGTCGAAGAGTTCGGGGCCGGTGGCCAGATACACAGCATCGTATCCGGCGACAAGCGCATCGACACCGAGCGGCCCGGCATGGCGGCTGATGAGCACCTCACATTGGACGGTAACTCCCAGCTTTGCGAGCAAAGCCAGGTCCGCATCGATAGCCGCTGCAGGTACGACCGCCGGGGCGAGATTGCGCATTCTGTCGAGCAGCCGCGGTTCAGCTTCAAACAGCGTGACGGCGTAACCACGGATAGCGAGGCGAATGGCTGCCGAGACGCCGCTCAGTCCCCCGCCGGTAACGGCAACTCTCTTGTAATTGCGCGGCTGCGGACGTACTGCTGGAGCAGAGCCGGCGAATTCAGCGCAGGCACGTTCCAGGAGCCCAATCGCAACCGCATCTCCGGCATCCCTGCGGCGGCAGTTCGATTCACACGGATGTTCGCAGACGTGCGCCAGGATGCGCGGAAGCGGCGCCGCCGTGGCCAGCAACGCCAGTCCCTTCTTGAAGTCTCCAGCGGCAACGGCGACCGAGAGGGCACGGGCATCGACGTGCAGCGGGCAGGACGCCGTGCACGCAGGCGGCTGCTCCTCGATGCATTGACCTTCCCATCTCCTGACCTGCTCCCGATCCATATTGCACCCGGGCCCGATTTGCAAGTTGGGTTGTTTTGGAAGTCCGGGGCTGAGTCCTGCCTTGCCCCCGACTCCGATGCTAAGCGTGTGCCAGTTCGTGTTGCCCCTTGGCATCCAGCGCGGCTTTCACTACCTTGGGCAATGCGGGGACGCGGGTGATGCGCACTCCGCACGCGTTGTACACGGCGTTGAGAATGGCGGGATGCGGAGCAGTGAGCGGGGCTTCGCCCACGCCCGCTGCGCCAAACGGACCCAGATCGCGAGGCGTCTCCTGGAAGAGAATTTCGATGTCGTCGGGGATATCGCTGATGTACGGCAACCCGCAGGCCTTGAGGCTGGTATGCACCTTCAGGTCCTCGAAGTCCTCAGTGAGCGCCAACCCAATGCCCTGTGCCAGCCCGCCGTAAATCTGCCCTTCTACCGTGGCGCGGTTGATGATGGTGCCGACGTCGACGGCGGTGGTGAACTTGACCACCTTCACTTTGCCGGTTGAGAGGTCCACTTCCACTTCGGGCATGAATACTTCGTACATGTAGACCGGGAATGGCTTGCCCTGTCCGGTGACCGCGTCGCAGGCGGTGCAGTCGGACGCGACCCATGAGCCGTCGTAGTGCAGCGGGATCTTCTCCGCAACCATCTCGCCATATTTGCGATAAGTTCCATCCGGCTTGCGCATTGCATTCAGCAGCATTTCGCAACCCACCTTGGTGGAATTGCCGGTGAACACGTTGGAGCGGCTTCCGCCCGAGGGACCGCTGTTGGGCAGCAGCGTGTCGTTCATCTTGAGCTTGATCTGCTCCGGCCTGATTCCCAGAGGACGCAGGGTTTCATGCGCGATGGTGAGCGCGGCCAGATCAGCGCCCTGCCCGTGATCCTGCCAGCAATTCAGCAGAGTCACTCCGTCAGCGGTCAGTTCAACGGCCGTAGCCGAACTGTCCGGCCCGTCGAGGCCACAGCCGTAAACACCAATTGCCAAGCCCACGCCCCTCGGTTTCTGCGAGGTTGAAAGCTGCTTGCAGCGCTTTTTGGCTTGTTCATACTTGGGACGAAGCATGTCGAACAGCCCCTCGAGGCAGTAGACATCGGGTGTCTGTCCGCTGGGCGTGGTGGCCGGGGCCCGATACAGGTTGCGATAACGGAACTCGAACGGGTCGATGCCCATCTTCTCGGCGAGCATGTCGACCAGCATCTCCGAAGCCAGAAACGACTGAGGCGAACCGTAAGCGCGGAACGCCGATCCCCAGGCGTGATTGGTGCACACCGTTTGTCCTTTGCCGCGAATGTTGGCGATATCGTACCCCGCACCTACAAACTGCGCCTGGCGCACGGTGAGTAGATCGCCGAATTCGGAATACGGGCCGTGGTCGATCCACCAGTCCGTCTCCATTGCGATCAGTTTGCCATCTTTATCGGCGCCCATCTTGCACTTTACGTTTCCAGGCGAACGCTTGCCGGTGTAAGTGATGTTCTGATACTGGCTGTAAACCAGAGACACCGGCCGTTGAGTGGCGAGGCAGGCCACACCCACCAGCGCTTCCATGGTGGGAGAAAACTTGTAGCCAAATGTGCCGCCTGCGCCGTTCTGGACAAGGCGCAGTTTATCAGGCTCGACGCCGATGCCGGGGCCGATCATGGCGGCGTGCAGTTGCAGGCCGATGCTCTTGGACTGAATCGTCAGCCGCCCGTTGTCTTCGAGATAGGCGCATCCGCAGTCCGGCTCCAGGTGCAGATGGGGCTGCCGGCTGCAGTAGGTTTCGATCTCCTCAGTGCAGGCCGCCTGCTCCATCAACCGCCCAGTGTCTTCACCCTTGACGACGCCCTGTTCGTAGTAGATATTCGGTACCCCAGGATGAATTTCGATGGCATCCGGCGCCATGGCCGCCCAGCCGCTCATGTAGGCCGGCAGGACTTCGAGGTCAACCTTCACCTTGGCGGCCGCTGCACGCGCGTGATCTTCAGTGTCGGCTGCCACAATCGCGATCGCGTCGCCAAACTGAAATACCTTGTCTTTGCAGAGAATGGGGCGGTCCCATCCATCACCCTTGTTCGTTGGGAAGGTGATCAGCCCCGTGATGGCGTTCTTGCCCTTCACATCCTTCCACGTAACTACCTTCACCACGCCAGGCATATGTTCCGCTTCGGACGTATCGATGCCCTTGATGTTGGCGTGCGAAACCTCGGCCTGCACCAGGGCCAGCCGCAGGGTGTCGGGCGGCATGTGCAGTGCAACGTCCGCCCCGAAATCCCATGTCCCGGTCACCTTTGCCAACGCCGAGGGACGGTGGTATTTCGATCCCAGAATGCTGCCGTTCTCTCCCGGCTCGAAAAGGAGGTCCTCCTTCTTCTTTTCGCCGCGCACCACGGTCGCGGCGTCCATCACGGCATCCACCAGTTGCTTGTATCCAGTGCAGCGGCACGCATTGCGATTTACGTCAAACCACTTTCGGATTTCTTCCCGCGTGGGGTTCGCATTCTTATCGAGCAACACCTTGGCGGACATGATGAACCCCGGCGAACAAATGCCGCACTGAGCGCCGCCATGCGCCATCCACGCCACTTGCACCGGGTGCAGATTGCCTGGAGTGCCGATGCCTTCAATGGTGGTGATCCTGGCTCCCTCCGCCAGCTTGCCCATTGGAACCAGGCAAGCCCTCTTCGATTTGCCGTCGATGATCACTGTGCAGGTACCGCATTGTCCTTCGCTGCAACAGACTTTGCATCCGGTCAGCAGAAGCTGCTCGCGAAGCACGTCAGCCAATGTGCTTTTAGCATCGACGACTAGCGAACGGTCAACGCCGTTGACGTTGAGGAGCACTCGATTCATGGTTCCACCTCTTCTTCATCTCTCATTTGCTTTGCGACTGCCTTCAAACCGTCGACGCCAGGAACAGGACAGAGCGGCGCGCCCGGTCTGTCGTTCAGTGTGCGTTCCCGGCATGCAATTCCCGGCTTTATGAGGGGGTGTGAGAACTTGAAGGATAGGGAGGGCTGCTTCTCACCGCGCCATAGAGCCGTCGCAAAGATGTAAGACCCGTAAACATCTTTCAAGAAGATCGCCGAGTCAGACTGTGAGCCACATCACTCATGTTGGGACACTCCAGTGCTCCAATGAGGTGTGCCAGGGTGATTCGCCTCACGTTCGCATGAGGCAGGTCAGTTTCGATTCATACAAGGTTTTTTGTTCAGAACTGAGTAGGGG
>DASXXV010000083.1:0-2879 GCA_036502905.1 Occallatibacter sp.
GCTCCCTGACTCCCTATTTCTGCGAGGTCGGATCTTTTGACTTCTCTTCCTTGCTCTTTTCCTTGGGCTTGACTGTCGAACGAACGACCATGATCTTATTCAACAGATCAAACCAGAAGGGTGCGCCCAGCGAGACCGCCAACGCGGTGATGATCCAGCCTGTTCCGTGCAGCCTTGCCGCGGTCACCCCGGCCTCCGCATAGAACTCGAATCGGTTTTGCGTCTTGCCCTGCTGTTGCAGTTGCTTCGCCTTTTTCTCCCGGAAATCCGCGATGAAATCGCGCCAGCCAATCGGCAAGTTTATACCGTCCAGGATCGCCAGGTTCGTCCGGATTTGATCGACGGGGCCGGGCCGGCTCGCGGAGGCATCGGCTTTCCCGGCGGCCGCTTGAGCCTGCGTATCGGATGCCGCTCCCGGGCTGGAAGGAGTGGTATCGGATTTTGTGGCGTCCGGCTTCGACACCGCTCCTTCCAGCGGGTGCTTTGCCGATTCCTCGGCCATGCGCGCTACAGATTGCCGCAGGTTCGGGTCCGTTGACAGGCGCCGTGCAATGTCGATGCAGTCCGCATTCACTGCAATCGCCGCTGCCAGGCCAAGCGCCGCCAGGATCATTTGCGTCCGTCGCTTGTACCACCCCGACACCCGATCCATCGAGCTGTCATACCAGTTCTCCAGCTCGCGCTGAAGCATGTTCAGGTCGCCTTTCGCCTTCATCTCGAAGGCGTCGAGCGCGCTGCGCAGATTCTGCGGCAGCGGGGTCCTGCCCGTCTTTCTGAGTTCCAGCACCGCCAATGCGAAGTTCGCTGACGGGATGTACGACGGCAACTTGGTCAGAGGAGTTTCTCCATACTTGCCGCGATACAGGGCATTGATCAGCCCGTGGTTGTAGAGCGCGTATACAAAGTCCTGGGGCGCATCGGCAGAGGGTTTGTTCGCGGCAGCGGCGTTGGCGGGCGGCTGGTTCTGTCCGGCGGCTTGCGGATCAGCCGCGGGGTTCGGCGCAACCGCATCCCCGGGCGTTCCGGACGCCCCCTGGCTCGGCAGATCGCCCAGCAGTTCCCGGATTCCCTTCTCGAGATTCTTGGCGCGCTGCTTCACAAACGATTCGATCCCTTCGCTGGCAGCCGAGCAAATCAGGCTCATAATCAGGAACACGAACACAAGCCCAACGGCCACATCGAGGATGCTGGAGTTAAACAATTTAGCCTCCTGGGAGAGCAGCGGGATTGTAGCACGCGGTCGGATTGGATCGAAGAGGATTTTGTTGATGCCGCAGGGACTTCACCCTGGCGGCTCCGCGCGCCCCGGGGAAGGAATATCATGAACCTTCGCATCGATTGCAGGTGCCCCAGGGTCCGGGCCTCACGAATTGGTCTTGCTTCGCGGGGTGGACGGCCTCCAGGTGTTGGAGACCTGGAGGGGACCTGCAGCGAAGCAGTCTGCAAGGGGGATACCATGAACGATAAGCTGAACGGCCGCGGCCAGGGGCGCCGCGATTTCCTGAAGGTCAGCGGAGCCGCCACTGCCGCGCTGCTCGCGCCCTCCGCCTTTGCTGTAACACCCAACAAGTCGCTGCCCGCGTTACCATCCAACCCCGTGACCATGAATGCCATGCCCACGCGCAACCTGGGGCGCACCGGCTACAGGGTGGGCATCTTCTCCCTCGGCGGGCAGGCCGCCCTGGAGAAGTCCAACAACTTCGAAACCGCCGTCCCCATCATCGATCGCGCCCTCGACCTGGGGGTGAATTACATCGACACATCCTCCATCTACGGCGGCCCGGAGCGCTGGAGCGAACAGTACGTCGGCAAGGTAATGGCGAAGCGCCGCAACGAAGCCTTCCTCGCCACCAAAACCATCGAAAGAACGCGCGACGGCTCCATGCGCATGATCGAGAAGTCGCTCGAGCTGCTGCAGACCGATCACGTCGACCTGTGGCAATTGCACGACGTGGGCACGATGTTCGACGTGAACGCGATCTTCGCCAAAGACGGAGCAATGGAAGCACTGCTTGACATGCAGCAGCAGAAGGTGGTGCGCTTCCTCGGCATTACGGGCCATTACCGCCCGGATGCGCTCATAGAATGCATCCGCCGCCACGACTTCGACACCGTTCTGATGGCCATGAACGCCGCCGACCCCCACCACTACAGCTTCAACGAGGCCCTGCTGCCGCTCGCGGTCGAAAAGCAGATGGGCATCATCGGGATGAAGATCCCCGGGCGCGGGCGCATCCTCTCGTCGTGGAATCCGCCGCCCATCGAGCAGCAGAAAAAGTCGTGGGAAGGCATGACCATCCAGACGTCATCTCCAGGCACACTGACCATGCGCGAAGCAATGTATTACACGTTGTCGCGGCCGGTGAGCACCGTGATCATCGGGTGCGACTCGATCGGGCAGCTCGACGAAAACGTGCAACTGGCGCGCGACTTCACGCCGATCACGGACAAGCACGCGACCGAATTGGTGGCGAAGGCCGAGCCCTGCGCGAAGCCGTCGCTGTTTTTCCGTTTTTACGATCGGCCCTGAGAAGCCGAAGGAGTGTGCGCGGTTAGCCACGCGGGCGAAGTTTATCCTCCTGCTTCGTTGCTTCGTTCCTTGCGAGAACCGCGTCGAGAATCTCCAGCAACTTCTTCTCATCCATTGCCGTGTACTCAACCGGTCGCGGTTTCGGCATAACACGCATGAGAATCCTCATCCACCATTTCATTCCGTCACACCTATGGACGTCATCCCTGTTCCACGTTGAGATACAGCCGATAATGCTCATCCTTGATCGCCGGGAACGGCCGCAACATCATCGGTGCTGCTTCGGTCTTCACCTGCCAGTCGGATGAGCCGGCCGAGACTTGGGTGGCGGAGAGCAGGTCGTTACGGC
>DASXXV010000084.1:0-30026 GCA_036502905.1 Occallatibacter sp.
TTGTCCATCAGGTGCGAGAGCGTGTAGCCCGCCAGGAAGGACAATCCGTTGCTCCACCGCTTCTCCACTTCGATCTGCGCGGCCTGGTAGTAAGTGGTCCCGTAACCTTCAAAGTTGTTGAAGATATTCGAGTACTGTGGAAAGGGAGTCAGCGCCTGGGCGACCGTCGCCGACCCGCCGAAATCGTTCACAAAATTCGGATAGGGCAGCGGTACTCCATCGACTGAAGTGTCGCCGGGGTGGAACGTGTCATTCAAAGCACCTCCCAGCACCAGATACTTGGGATCCATCTGGTTGATCTTATTGTTCTGGCTGGGCAGATGGATGATGCGATTTCCCACCCAGGCGGCGGTCATGAACATGTTGTATGGCAGCTCGCGCTGCAAATTTACGTTCCACTGCTGCGAGTAAGGAGCATAGCCGTCTCTCTTCTTGCTGAACGCATTGATCTGCGTTCCGGCTCCCAGACGGGGATTGAACGGCGTCGGGTTCACGGCGGGGATGGGATTGGTGTCCCAGGTGCCCGACGAGGAAGTGAAACTGCCGGTTGTGGGCCGCGAGAATGAACCCGTCAACAGGTTGCCGTAATTCACGGCGACCTTGTTGGTGCCGTATTCATACGCGCCGCCGTTGAGGAAGGCGATATTCAAGCCGCCCTGGACCACCATCTTCCTGCTCAACTGGTAGGCAAAGCCGAGGCGCGGGCCGAAGTGGCCATAATGGATGTCTCCGCGACCAAACCCGCCGCATCCGTCGCAGTTGCCGAATTTCCAGGCCCTGCCGGGACGACCATTGTCGGGGAAAGTCCCGGGATTGTCCTGGTTGAAGAACACCACGTTGTTGTGGTTCTCAGTGAAGGGCGCCTGAATGTCCCAGCGCAGGCCGACGTTGACGGTCAGCCTCGGGTTGATTTTGATGTCGTCCTGGATATAGGGCGAGATATCGAAATTCCGAAGCAGGAGTTCCTGGGAATTGCTGCGATTTGTCGAATCCGGAAGGCCCAGCAGGAAGCTGGCAAACGGGTCGCCCCACTTGCCGAAGTTGGCATTGCTGGTATCGTGGATCGAAGTTTGGGACTTGCTGAAATTGAAGTGCCCGCCCTCGGTCTGTTCCTCGTTGTCATCCTGGTAGGCGCGCCGGTATTCCACGCCCATGTTGAAGGTGTTCTTCCCCCTCGTCCAAAGCCAGTTGTTTACCAGGGCGATGCCCAGCTTGCGGTTGATTGATTGCAACCATGAGCCGCTCGTACCCCAGCAGGTATAAGTGAGCGACTCATTGCACTGATCGCTGTTAGGACCGAAGGTGATGTTGGGCGGAATGTTCTCGTTGATCACGCCGCCAAACGTAGCCCCCTTGGTCATGTTGAACTGGTTGTTGATTTCGCCAATCCAGCCGAACCCGGCGGTCATTACCAGGTGCGAGGAAATGGCGTTGCTGTAGTTCAGGAGGAACACACTACCGAGTGACGGCTCAGACTTCTGGCTGTTGAGGGGGTTTGGCGCAAGCACCAGCGGATGATAGTCGAAACTGTGGGTGCTGTAACTGTTGCGCCACTGACTGTAATGGAGACTCTGGGTCGGCGTAAGAGTCTGGTCGATCGTGAAACCCCAGACGTGTTGAATCTGTGGATTGATGAATGGGGCGAAGCTCTTGTTGCTGTGCAGTCCGCCCGCGCCGCTGCCGGGACGGTCGGGATTCGGAATGTACTGCAGGAGCGACTGCGACAGCGCGCTGAACCGTGAAGTTGGAATGATGTTCCCGGGGAACGGCGCCCCTGTCAGAGGATCATAGATCGGAATCTGGTTGCCGTTGGCATCGACCAGGCCACTGAAATCTCCCTGCTTCTCCGCCACCGTCGGAACCGTGGAAACGTCGGTGTCTATATTGTTCCGTTTGTACCATTCCTGGCTGTAGTGGCCAAAGGTGCGGTTGCGTCCGTTGTAGACCTTAGGAATCCAGATGGGGCCGCCCACGCTGAATCCGTAGTTGTTCTCATGGTCCGTCGGCGGGCTGCTCTTCCCTCCCCAGGACGGGCCGTTGAAGAAGCCCACGGAATCGAAGAAGCTGTTGCGGTTGATCTCAAACAGATCGCCGTGATAGGAGTTCGTGCCGGACGCCATCTGGTAGGTCAGGGCGCCCTGTCCCAGGCCAAACTGCGCCGAAAAGGTTGATTTCTCAACGCGGTATTCCTGCACCAGTTCGAACGGCGGGTTGAAGTTCGTGGTGTACCCTTCGGTCTCCGGCTGCGGAGTGGGGATGCCGTTGTAGACAATCTCCTGCTCGAAGTCGACGCCGCCGCTGACGCGGTGCGAGAACGTATCACCGGTGGTACCGGGAGCGGTGAACTGGAGCTGGTCGACCTGGCGTCCACGTCCTGCCACTTCGACAGGCAAGGCCGCCACCACGACGGGTTCAATGGTGCTGCCCAATTCGGGAGCGGTGGTGTTGAGAGCGATGGCGTCCGCGGTGACCTGAACCGTTTCCGCGGCGGTGCCGGTGGCCAGTTGAACGTCGATGGTCGGGGTGCTGCTGACTTCGACGTTGACGCCTTGCTGAATCCCTTTCTTAAAGCCCTGGGCCTCAACGGTCACGGTGTATTTGCCGGGGTTGAGACCCCTGAAGGCGTACGTACCCGCACTGCTGCTGGTGGTGTTCACCGCCACCGATGTTGCTTCGTTTTTGAGGGTCACCTTGGCGTTGGGCACGACCGCGCCGCTGGGATCGGTGATGGTGCCGGTGATGCCGGCGCTGGCCTGCGCGTGGGAAGCGCGAGGCATGAACAGCGCCAGGCAGGCGATGACTAGCCCCACGGCAATCCAGCAACCGGGGATTGTCGCGTGTCTCCTGCGTGGCTCCTGAAAAATGTGTGTTGGGATCACTGGGTCTCCTTGGATGGTGCTCAATGGGGTTCACGCTTATGGTCCGAAGCCCCTGATTTCAAAGGGTCGGGGAAAGCGACTTTTTTTGAATCGGCTGTAGTTTTGGTGTCGCCTTTTGTGGAATCGATACCACCCTTTGTGGAATCGATACCATTGGGCGCAACTATACGTTTCCGCAAAGTTGGCTGTCAAGCGGATTCTATGGGATAAGCCCTGCCATATCAGCGCGCCGCATGGCGAATGCGTGCGCCCTAAAAGTACATAGATGGTCCGGAGCGCGCAAGGAAAGAATGGGCCGTCGATGCGCGGCGGAAACCGGACCGAATGCCCGGGTTAGGGCAGATTCGACGCACTTAAGGCTGGGGGTGCACAAAACCCGCAGGAGATGCCGCGGGCCTCGCGTCCGACGGTTCATCGATCTGCAACTGCTGGTCGGTCTTTACGTTGACCAAGGTTTCGATAGCGCCACTTGGCCAACGGACTTCGATGCTCAGAACCAGCGCGTCGTTGCCCAGACCGAAATGGACGCGGGGGTCGCTGGCAGACAGATAGCTTCCCGAGGTGCTGGCCGTGACCCATTGCGAACCTTGATTCGTAACCACTTTGACAACAGCACCGATGCCGTCACGATTGCTCTTGTGGCCAACCAGCCGGAGCGTAAGCCAGTGATTCGTGGTGGCCGTTTCGTTGTGCAGGATATGGATCCCACCGCCGTTGGTGGTGATCACGGCATCGATGCGGCCGTCATTGTCCAAATCCCCGATAGCGAGGCCGCGCCCGACCCAGGCGTCATGGAAGACGTCTCCGGAAGCGCCGGCAACATCGATAAACCTTCCTCCCGTGTTGCGAAGCAGCATCATTGGCTCGCGATAGTGGAACTGTGGCGAGACTAATTCGATGTTGTCCATATCGTGCCCCTGCGCTACGAGCAGGTCCTTCCAGCCGTCATTGTCGTAGTCGACAAAGCGCGCGCCCCACCCGGAGTGAGGCAGCGACGCAGATCCGACGCCGGCCGCCAGCGCGGCATAATCGAAAGTCCCGTCACGGTTGTTGTGGTAAAGGGCGTAGCGCTGATTCGCGAGGTCGGTGACCACGATGTCGGGCCACCCGTCGTTGTCGTAATCGGCGAAGTCGACACCCATGCCAGCGAAGGTCTGGCCTTCGGCGTTGACGGCGGTTTCCGATTCGAGCCCGACCTCCTCGAAAGTCCCGTCGACTTTCTGATGGAACAGGAATTCGGGCATGGAATCATTGGCCACGAAGATGTCGTTGCGGCCGTCTCGATCGTAGTCGGCAATGGCAATTCCCAATGCCTTGGCGGGTTTGTCCAGGCCCAGTTTGTGGGCCACCTCGGTAAAGTGGCCGTTGCCGTCGTTGTGATAAACCAGCATTGCGATGGGTGGAAAAACGTCGGGATGACAGATGGCGCGATAGCCTTCGCGGTGTTCTCCGCACCAGACATCGTTCCAGTCCCAGGTCACGTAGCGCTCCACCACGAGATCGAGTAATCCGTCATTGTCAAGGTCGATCCAGGTGGCGGACGTGGACCAGCCGCTTCCGGCCACACCGGCTTTTTCAGTCACATCAGTAAACGTGCAATTGCCGTTGTTGTGATAGAGGCGATTCGATCCGTACGCGGTGACAAAGAGGTCTTCGTTGCCGTCGTTGTCGTAGTCAGCAACGGCGACACCCATTCCATAACCGACTCCCTTGAGGCCCGATTTTTCAGTGATGTCCTCGAACGTGCCGTCCGGTTTTTGATGGTACATGCGGTTCCAGTCCTGGGGGCCCGATTTCTGCGGAATGAACCCCGGCGGCGTGGGATCGCTGTAGGGAGCGCCATTCACCGCGAAGAGATCAAGACGGCCGTCGTTGTCGCAATCGAAAAGCGCAACACCGGAACCCATGGTTTCAAGCAGATATTTGCGCGACGTGTGCTGGGCCTGGTGCTGGAAATGCACCCCCACCCTGGCGGTAATGTCGACGAAACGAGCGGGCACGGCCGCCGGCGGATCCGGTGAAGCGGAAGGATGCGGTGAGACGTGGGCGGCCGACTGCGCGGGAGACGCGGTAGCCGCAAGGATCAGCAATGCGCTGCTGAACACTGCAAGGAGCGAGGTCGGCGAGGGCATCACGGCTTGCTCCCGGGCGAAACGGACTGCGGTCCGGTTATCGCAGTTGCCGGGCATGGCCGGCCCCCACACAATGCGGACGTCGCGCCATGGCCTTCGGTGATGGTATAGATTCGATCGACTGCCGGCAGTTTGACGGTCTCCTTTGCGCCCGAGGGCCAGTGAATCTCCGCCGTGCCCCCCTCGATCGCATCACCGAGTCCGAAGTGAAGGCGCGGATCGTTGCTCGAAACATAGCTGCCTCCGCTCATCACGTCCTGCCTCTGCCGCATTCCGTTGGCGGTGAGATAGACGGTTGCGCCCACCGCATCGGCGGGACTCCTGGGGCCGCCAGCAAGCTTGATCTCGACCCAGTGATGATGGTCGGGGTTTACGTTCCTGAACAGCAGTGGCGGGCCTTCGATGCGGCTGATGACCACGTCGATCTTGCCATCGTTGAACAGATCGCCAAAAGCCGCGCCGCGTCCGGAGATGAGCTTCGCCAGCCCCGTACCTTTCACCGCCGGCACGGGCGCGAAGTTGCCGTCGCGGGTGTTGCGGAACAAGAGCGGCCTCTGGTTGTAAGACGTTCCCCAATCCAGACGATCTGCGGCCGGGTAGATATGGCCGTTGATAAACATCAGGTCGAGCCAACCGTCATTGTCATAGTCAATAAATCCGGCGCCCCATCCCAGGAATGGGTTCGAAATCTTTCCAATTCCCGAGCGCATGGACACTTCGGTAAAGTTGCCCACGCCGCCATTCGATACGCCGCCGCCCGGAACCCCGTCGTTGCGGAACAGCAGTTTGGGTTCGTCGGAGAAATCGCTGATGGCAAAGTCGAGCCGGCCATTGTTGAGGTAATCGCCCACGGCGACACCCATGGCGGCCACCTCGTGTCCGTCCTGGTTGAGGCCAAAACCGGAGGCATAGCTCGAATCCTCGAAGGTGCCATCGCCACGGTTGATGTAAAGATAGCTAAGCGTGGAATCGTCGGCCACCACCAGGTCCACCTTGCCGTCGTTGTTGACGTCAACGAACACCGGCGTAAAGCCGTAGTAGCGATTGGTTTCATCCGCGACACCCGCCTTCACGCCGACATCAGTGAACGTGCCGTCGCCATTGTTATGAAACAGGTGGTCCGGCTCGCCCTCAATGTTCTTGGGACCGCACATGACTGGCTGGCCGCGAAATTCGCAGTAGGAGTACCCCACGGCCCGGGTCTTCTCGTAGGGCAGGTTGTTGCGGTCGAAGTGGACGTAGCCGGAGACAAAGAGATCCAGCCGGCCGTCGCCGTCGTAATCGCCCCAGGTCGCGCCCGCCGACCAGTTGCCCAGCGCGACACCCGCTTTTTCGGCAACATCGGTAAATGTGCCGTCGTGATTGTTGTGATACAGGCGGTTCTTGCCAAGGTTGGTAACGAAGATATCGGGCCAGCCATCGTTATCGTAATCCGCGATGGCCACGCCGAATCCCCAGCGATCGTTAGTCACGCCGGCCCTGGCGGCCACATCGGTAAACGTGCCGTCGTGATTGTTGTGGAACAGGGCTGCATGCGGCGGCTCCTGCTTGCCGTCGAGCGCATCGAAGTTAGAGCCATTGACCAGGTAAATGTCGAGCCAGCCGTCGTTGTCGTAATCGATGAGACCGACGCCGGAGCCGTTCACATCGCAGATCAATCCCTTGTCTGCCGCGCCCATAGTGTGATTCCACTTCGCCAGTCCCGCAGCCGCGGCAATGTCCTGAAAAACTGCCGGGCCCGCATCGACAAAGTTGTTCTCGGTGATTGCAGTTTTGTGGGCGTTCACGGAAGGGCGCGAGGGAGCGGAAGGCGGATCGGATTTAGGAGCGCCTGGCGCCTGGGCCGGCAGGGATTGCATGACGCAGGCAAGCGCGGCGAACAGAAACACGCAAGGAGACGACTTGCGGGACTGCGCCAATAGATTTCTTCCCAAGGTGAACACGATCGCGGTTTTGGATTCGCTTCAGGACGCAAGCGGGTCAGGAAACTGATCGCAGAAAATCGCGCCGAAGCCGACTTTATTCTACACACCGCGTTGTAAGGCTGTCCGGGGAACTGAACCGCGCTCCATCAGGCGGGATGCGGGGAACAGCCGCATGAGCTTCGGCGGATCAACAGGGTGTCAAGCTGAATGCGCCGGGGCCGGCCGGCACGAGTGGACAGGGCGTTCGATGTGCCGAGGAAGTTTTCGAAGAGCAATTCGGCGGCGGCGCGCCCGATCTCTTCCACCGGCTGCTGCACCACACTGACCGAGGGCCGAAGCGTAGTGGCCAACTCAAAGTCATCGAAGCCCAGGAGCGCAATGGGCTTGGGCATAGAGATATTGAGTTTCTGCAGCACCTCGAAAGCGTAGATGGTGGTGCTGTTCTTTAAAGTGAAGAGCGCGTCGGGGCAATTGGGACCAGCGAGCAGGCTTTCGATAGCGTATTCAGCGGAACGATAGTCTTTTATAGAAGTGTTCAGCGTGCAGGAAAGACCGGCGGAAGCGACCGCCGCTCGATAGCCGCGGATACGCTCCTGGATGGTGAACAATGTGCTCTCGCCAGTCAGGCAGACGATCCGCTCGCAGCCGTGCTCAATAAGGTGCTGGGTGGCCGTGCGCGCTCCCTTGAAGTTGTCGGTCAACACGGAAGAAACTGAGGAATTGAAAATGGGCCGGTCGATCGCCACAATGGGAACCGAAAGCCGGTTCACGAGTTCGCACAGCGCCTGGCTGCGCGAGTTGGCTGGTGCAATCAGCAGTCCATCCACGCGGTGGCTGATCAGAACGTTCAGGTTTTCGATCTCTGTGTGAGGATCGTTCTGCGTGGCCGTAACAATGAGCAGAGAATCATTGGCGCGCGCCACTACCTGGGCCGCTTCCGCACAACTTGAAAAGAAGGGATCGGCCATGCTGGGAATGATAAGGCCGATGGTCTTGGTTCGGTCTCCCTTGAGAACTCGAGCCGCCTGGTTGGGCCTGTAGCCCAACTGTTCGATCACCCGGCGTACTCGCGCAAGAGTCTTGGGACTTACGCGCTCGCCTCCATTGATGACACGAGAGACAGTGGTGTTGCCCACGCCGGCCTGTCGTGCTACTTCGCTCAGAGTCGGAAGCCTGCTCTTTTTCATAGGCCTTCAATGGGACGTTGGGGAGTCGCGTACCACGAGTCTATCTCAAAAGCTCAGTTCTTATAGTTTTTTCGCATCCTCCGGTCGGCGTGCCGCTCTGCGACGGAAGTCGCGCATCACCGCGTGCCCGATGCTCGTGTTGCCGACGCGGCCTGGAGCGGCGAGGCGATCACGATGGGCGCGCGCCAGAACGCAGCCTTTGACGAGGTTGGATCCAGGACGGTCACCTGGCACTCGTACTGCCCGGCGGGGAGTTGCTGAACACCGAAAGCGAAACTCAGAGGCGTAACACCCAGGCGGGATGCGGCATTCGGTTGTACGGCGATGGGCGCGGTCCGGAACACTTGGGCTCCGTTGGCGTACAGGCTCACGAATGCGAGCAACGGCTGGGAGTTGGGCGGATCTCCGCTTGCGGCCGGCTTGTATGCCTGAAGATATACATAGATATCGCGGCCCGGATTGAAGACGCGCGTGACGCTGGGAACTAGCTTACTGCCGCCTTGGACGAGTGGATTCACCGATTGCTCCTTCGCCCGTTCCCTGGCCTTGGCGGCGTCATAGATGGCGTCTTTCAGTTCCACTCGCTGGCTGCTCAGCACCACTGAGCTGATGGGAATGCGCTTCTCTTCCCTGTTCAGGTTGGGGATCACGAAGACTGCCTGGTAGGTGCCGATGCGCCCCGTTTCATTGTCGCGGGCCAGGAACTTGATCATGTACCGGCCGGGAAGAAGCGTGAAGCCCGTGTCGTACTCGATGGGCCGATGCGCCAGTTCCGCGGCGGTGGCATCGGAGAGCTTGATGTTGACGTTGTCGCGCACATTCGTCACCGTCATTCCGCCGACCAGATCCTTGATCTCACCGACGAAATCGATGAGCGTGTGTTCGGCGCCGCCCCGCTTTGCCAGCGCCAGTTCCCGCCCGGGAATCTTCACCACCAGGGGCACGAAGTACTCGGCGCGATTCAGCTGGAAGTAGTCGATCTCCATGGCGATGGAGAGCTCGGTGACGGGATCCTCGAGCAGGAGCGCATCTTCGAGCTGCCGCTCCTTATCGACCGCCGTAAACCGCTTGAACTCCTTGTCGGCGAAGTAGCCCTGGCGATACTCAAGCCTGGCATCGAGATTGTTGGCCAAACCGATCTTCACGCGGCGGAACTTCCCGTCCCGCGCGGCATTGCTGGTGTAGTACCCGATGACGTAGTAATCAGAAATTGCCTGCTGCGCCTGCACGATTCCGCGGTCGAGATCGTTCGCATCGAGGAACGCCTTGCCTCCCGTGTCCCCTGCCAGCGCGTACAACGTGTCCTGCGAAAGCTGCAAGTTGATGGTGGTGGCGTTGGCGGCGGCCCCGGTATAAATGTCGGCGTTGCCTTGCGACCCCTGCGTGGCGTCCCCGAGCGGCGCCTCCGCCACCAATCCGCGCGCGTCAATGGGCCAGAACGAGACGCCCGCCCTGATGGCCGCGTCTACGGTCGCGTGCAACTGTGCCTGGTTGTTGATTCCGTTCAGCCGCAGGCCACCCGCGAAGTAGATGAGCGACTTCTTCTCGGGTACCCGGCCCAGCATCTGGGCGGCGGTCTGCAAGGCCGAGAGTTGGCGGTCGGTGTTGAACACGTTGAATTCGGCATCGTCCTGCCCGAATGCCGCGCCGGTGTCTGAACTGCTTGCGTCATTGAGTTCGTCGGCCGAGTCCTGCCCTTCTCCGACGATCATGGTTTGCAGAATGCTGAGGAGGCGGTCGCGGTCGGAGGTGAAGTCCTGCAGCACATCCACCGCTGCGCTGTTGTAGCGCATGATCGAAACCAGATCGGCCGATGTCATCTGGTTGCGAATGAAATGTTCGCCCGCAGCCAGGGCGCGCAACTGGTCCGCCGGGCGCATGGCGGCCATGTCGAAGTAAAGAACCAGGAGACGGCGGTTCCTGTACCGCTGGTTGTTGGTATCTTCCGGAGAAATCTGCGCGCGCGCGAGCTCCCGGTAAATCTTCACGTTTTCGTCCGCGGGCTTTGAAGCGGGCAATGGCGTGGTACGAGAGGCGAGATCCTGGTGCTCGCAAAAGCGAATCGCCTGCGGCGCCCCGTCTTCCGTCACCACGAAGTCATTTGCGGAGAGGCCGTGGACCGGATTCCCTTGCTTGTCTTTAACGACTACGGTCTCGACCACCAGTTGTACCTTCATCGAAAGGGTGTAGTCAACGGGCTTGTCGGGATCACGGTTCTGCCCAACTTGCTGCGCGGCGGCAACCATAGAGGCGAGAAGTGCGATGGCGGCCATTCTTCGCATCATCAGAACCTCAAGCGCAGGGTCGTCTGCACGCTGCGCATCTGGCCGGCAGCCACGGGCTGGCCGAATTGGGTGTTGCCGACAACGGTATTCCAGCTATCGAACACGACATGATTCAGGAGATTCGTCGTATCGACGCGGGCGTCGAGATAGAAGCGCGAGGTGGGCCGGAAAGTGCGCTGCAGGGCACCGTCGAGGCTGAAGGTGTTCGGTCCCCGGATCGAGTTCCTGGGCGCCGTTCCCCATGCTCCATCGACCGGAGCGGCATATGCCGACGCATTCAGATGCGTGTGCCCCTGGGAAGCGTAGATGGGTGCGCCGGTCAGGCTGGGACGCAGGGGGCCAGTCCATCCTGTCCCGGGGACGGCAGCCGGATAGATGGGAGTTTCAGGAAACCCGCTGCCCGCATTCACGCGTGAGAACAGAGTCCACTCTTTCATGAGGCGGCCCGGCCAGCCGTGCAACAGAGTGCCGCCTTCGAGCCCCTGGCCGGTGGTGTATTGCACCTGCAGGTTCAAAAGGTGGGGCTGGTCGAACGACGAGAGCGAGCGCTCGGCGCGCAGGTCCTTCCAGTCCTGCGCAACTGCTGCCGTCTGCGCCGGCGAGGAGGATAAGGTGAGCGTCTGATTATCCGACAGATTGCTTTGCGCGGCGCCGGACGTGTGCCCCTGACCGCCAAGGAAAGCATCATCGTCAATGGATTTGGAATAGGTATAGAGCAGAAGAGCGGTAAAGCCGGCGCGCAGCCGGCGGCGCAATTGCACTTGACCGGAGTGACGGGTGGAATTGCCGCCCGACATTTCGTAGACGAAGCCGGATGGGCAAGCGGGGCACGGATTGGGAGCGCCCAGCGGATAGCTGTTGGGCAGGAATTGCTGCGGCCCATGCGTGCCCTTCACTCCAAGATAGGTTGCGGTGAGCTGCAGCGATCCCGGCAAATCACGCTGCAGCGCGAAATTCCAGTCCTGCGCGTAACCAACCCGGAAATTCGGATCAATACCGAACGTCTGGCCGGTGGTGGAGACGCAGGAAATAAATCCATTGGCTAGGGTGAGCGGACACGACGCGCCGCTCTGCTGCTTCACGCTTTTCGAGAGCGGCGCCTGCTGCGCCAGCTTAAGAACGGGGTCCAGATAGACCGTAGTGTCGTGGTAGATGCCATACCCTGCGCGGATTACCACCGTTGACGCCGGGATGGGACGCCAGGAAGCAGCGATACGAGGCTCCACGCCGGTCCGGTCCGGGCGCACCAGGGAATCGGTATAGCGCTCACCGGTGAGCGGGCCGAGTGGATCGCTGCCCAGCACCGGGGCGACTGCCGTCCATCCCGGCGCCACATCGAGGTTGACCAGGCGTCCGTGTAACTCCGTCATGGGTGCGCCGTATTCCCAGCGCAGGCCGGCGTTGATGGTCAGGTTTGGCTTCAGGCGCCAGTCGTCAACTCCATAGGCGTCGTACACGGTCTGGCGAAAATACTTGTCGGCATTGCCGAACGCGATCGAGCTTGCATCGGGAATGCCGATGAGGAAGTCGGCCAGGTCCGATCCGGTAGCGGCGCCGGTGAACGTGAACGTGCCGCGCGGGTCCTGTTGAAAGAGATCGTTGTACTGCTGGCGCCGCAGGTCGCCTCCCAGGGTGATGTTGTGGTGCCCATGATAGATACCGACCGACGCCGAGTAACCATTGGTTTGATTTCGATTGAAGGCGCTTTGCGCATCGCTGAGGGCCGCGATGCCGCGCGAAAAGTTCAGGGCGGGCGGCCCCCAGTTGGCGGGAGACTGCTCGTTGCCGCTGATTCCGGCTTCGCCGGAGATGTTCTGCCGGTTCGCGAACTCAGGCCGCACCAGGGTGCGCAGCCGGCTGAAATGATAGGCGCCATACACAAACAGCCGCTGGCTGAAGCGATGCGACCAGTTGATATTGGTATTCAGGCCGAGAGTGTCGGTGGCGTCAACAAATCCAAACAGATTGACATCGTCCGCACGGGAGCTTTGCAGGTTGAAGTTTCCATAGAGCTGATCCTTGCGTCCCAGGGTTTTGTCCATCCGCGTTTGCAGCGCGTCCTGGTGCGTGCTGCCCAGCACCGGAACTTCGTAGTTATAGAGCGGATTCCCCGCGATGTTAGGCATCGGGTAAAGCTGCAGCAGCGCTTGTGCCTGCGGAGCGACGGGGACGAGACTGCCCGGGAACGGCTGCCCGGTAACAGGATTGATGATAGTCGCCGGCTGCCCGGGCGCGCCGGACAGATCCCCTCGCCGCTCCGCCTCTGTGGGGACCAGGGCCGAATCGGTGACCGCCGTGCGATTGCGCGTCCACTGGTATGCAAGCAAGAGGTTCGGTCCATTGCGCCGCAATAAATGCGGAATCCTGAGCGGGCCACCAAAGGTCAATCCGCCGGTCATGCGGTTGTACTCCGGCTTGGGCGTATCGAATCCGGTCAACGAGTATTGCTTCGCGTCCAGTGCCGAATTGTCGAACGAGAACGCCAGGCCGCCGTTGTAAAGATTTTGCGAGTTCCCGCGGCGGTTGCCGAATGCCTGGTTGAGCGAGAACATCGAGGTTGCCGCATTGTTCACGCTGCCGTTGACCAGAAAACCATCCGAGCTGTCCTGCTCGGATTGGCCGCCCGGCTTGGGCATCTCCGCGGGATTGTCAGGCTGGTTCACGGCGTCGGGCGTACTCGGTTTGGCGGGTGTGGCACCTGCTTGCGCTGCGGGCGAAGCAGCAGTGTCGGGCGGCCCGGGCTTGGCCAGGGCCATAAACTCTTGCGCAGGCAGCAGATGGAGTTCCCAAGTGGCAGGCGGGGTACCCGGGGTGATGGCCACTTCGGCATGAACCGGCGCAAAACACTGCATGGATATTTCGACGGACCAATTCCCGTCGGGCAGATCGTCGAAACGGTAGTGGCCCGATTGATCGGATGTGACCGTAAGCCTGGTCGCGCCGCGAGTGGCAATAATGGTCGCGCCTGGGATGGGCAGGCCGCCAAACGTGACCAGCCCGGAGTAGGGTGAAGCCGCGGCAATTCCAGGCGCGCCGAACCACGCGAGTGCCGCCAGCAGCAGTGTCCCGAAGCGTCGCCGCACGATGTTACTCCCTGACTTTACTCAATTCTCGGACGGCAGATCGATATGATCGACAACGATGACGTCGCTCATGCCCCTGGTCGATTCGAGCTTCAATCCAAGCTGCTCCCGCACGGCGGTAAACAGCGAGGGCCCGACCGCGTCGGTTCCGCTATCGTTGTGCGGAGCCCCGCCGTCAGCACCGCCAGGCATGGGCGGAGACGCATCATCGGGGGTCCACTGCAGCGTGTAGTCGTAACTCCCGGTGAGTCCAGTCTTGTCGATGACCGTACGCCCCAACTGCTGCGAGAGTACGCGGGCCAGCATGCGGGTGTCGGATCCTTCCGCTTCCAGGTGCCCGCGGCCCATGTAGCGCAGCATGCGCCGCTGCTGCGGCCTCTCCGCGCCAGGTTCACCGGGCTTGGGGTTCGCTCCGGAATCAGGAGGTTTGGCATCCGGCGGAGGAGGCTGAACTTCGCTGGCCTTCATCTTTGGACCGCCCTTCTCCACCACCAACGTGTAACTCGTCATCTCCCGCGTTTCATGGTGATACTTCAGGTTGAAACGCTCGACCAAAAGGGGCAACAGCATGGAGCGGCGATCGTCGAATTTCAGCTTGTCCAGGCGCGGCGCGTCGTCGGGAGAGACCTTGGCCTGCACATCGTAACGATTTGTCTTTACCCATCCCGGCGCTCCAACGATGTGGTCCTCCTCGACATGAAAGCCTTCGGTAAGCAGCATCTGCACCGGCAGGCCGGAGATTGAAATGCCGTCGGGCGTGAAAAGAAACGCCCTTCGGCCGTCCGTGTCCTTCGAGGGTTTGATGGTAGCGACGTCATACCTGGGAAGATCGGGCGATGCATCCGCCGTAGCCGGGGACGCGGGTTTGGGGCTCGAATCGGCCTGGGCGTGCACCACCGTCGGAATGGACAGAATCGCCGCCGCGGTGAACAGCAGCCAGACAGCGCGCCTGGGGCGGATGGTTTCGATCATGGCGGGATCCTCACTTATGACAGGTTGACCTGCAAATGCCAGAGAGGAATCGATCGAACAAGAGAATACGCGTAAGACGATTCCGAAGAGAGGAACGTTAGCGATCGACGGTACCCGCCTTCGCGATCAGTTGGGCGAGGGCCGCTCGGCTTGTTCAATCACGACCACTTCGACTGGCGCCTTGCGAGACTCGAGTTTAAGTCCGAGTTGCTCCTGCAAAGCTGTGAAGATGGACGTGGGCGCCTCCTGGCCGGGATCGCGCTTCATTTCTAATTCCGATCCCATGGAGACTCCGCGCAGGACGAAATCGTAGTTGCCTGTCAGGCCTGTCTCGTTCACCACGATCCGCTTGTCCAATTCTTCGAAGTGGGAGAGCCAGTGGGTAAATTCGTCCATGGGAAATGCTGTTGCGGTCCAGTCGCGCGCATCGTGAGTGGTCAAGCTGGTAACATGCGCGCCTGGCGGAGGCGGCGTTCCATCCGCGGGAACCGGATACACCTGCACCTGCTGGATCTTCGCTCCGCTCCTTGCGACCGTCAGCGCGTACACGGGGAGTTCTCGCGTCTCAAATGCCGTCCTCAATCCAAAGCGGTCGGACAACATCGATTGCAGCATGAGGGAAAGCTGCTTCCTGCGCTGGTCCATGGTGAGTTTTCTGCCGGCCTCGATATCTGCCTCGCTGGCTTTCGCCTCAATATCGAAGTACTCCGAGTTCATCCAGTCCGGCCCTCCGATGATCTGGCCGGCTCCCGTGGTGTCATACGCCATGCCGATAATGTCCTTCAGCGAGGCATGCGTCGCGGTGAACCCGGTCGGCGAGATCCCGATCCGGCGCCTGCGGCCGTCGTCATGATTCGGCTTAATGCTGACTACTTCGAATGCCGGAGCCGAGCCGGCGGCGGGATGGACGAGTTCAGTGGGGGCCTGCATGGCGTGCAGCACTCCGAACCCGAGCGGAATGGCGACGGCCAGCACTGCCGCCGCACAAAGCGCAGATTTGCGCACTGCCCCGAGCGCCACTCCGGAGGGCTGGGTCATGATGCGAAGGATGCGTTGCTTGAGGTCGGAACCGGAAACACCGGACACGCATGGGACCGCCGGCTCGAGGCAGAATGCGCATACTTTGAGGATGCTTTCGGCGTAGCTCTCCGGTTGCGCAGTCAACTCCAGCACCTTCTCATCGCAGGCCCGCTCGCGCTCCTCCATGAGTTGCGAACCCATCCAATGCACCGCGGGATGGAACCAGAAGAGCGCTTCGACCAGCATGTGAATGGCGGCCGTAAAATTATCGCGCCGGCGCACGTGCTCCACTTCGTGAGCGACGATGGATGCAACCTGGGCATCGTCAAGCTGCGCCGAAATACCCGCGGGCCACAGCAGGATGGGCCGGCAGATTCCGAACACGCCGGGCTCGATGGCATGCGAAGAGGCACACAGCGGGACCGGTCTTCGAATTCCGGCCGTGGCTTCGGCGCGGCGCAACGCCTGCAATTCCCTGCCGGCGTCAATGGACGCGGCGCCCTTGGCAATGCGGGCCATTCGGCGCCAGCGCACGATCCAGGTAAACAGCACTGCAACGAATCCGCAGAACCATATTGCCGCGAGCACGACCGGCACGAATGCGAGCCAATCGGCGGAATGGGCGTGAACCGGCCCGGCGGCCCGCGCAAAGTCGGGCTGGAAGGGCTGACTGATCTGATCGGCGGTGGTGTAGAGACCCGATGCGACCAGTTTGCCGGGGATCGGCCTCGCCCAGCGGGCGCCCAGATTCGAGAGCAATGCGAAGGGTATGAGGAACTTGAGCGAGGCCAGCATCCAGATGGCGTAACGAACCCGCGCCGGATTGCGCCGAAGGACCAGCACCAGCAGCCACGCGATCGCAAGGATCAGCGTCGATTGCCACAGGTGATTGAAAAGAGGGGCATTCCAGGAAGCATGCCAAAGTTGAGAGATGGTCATGATTTCCTCTCCTTGGCTGAGTCTTTGGAGAGATTGCGCAAAAGCCGCTCCGCCTCTTTGACGTCTTCGAGCGAGAGCTTCCCTGACTCGATGAGATGTGCCATTACCGGCTGGCTGCGCCCTCCGAAGATGGCAAGCATGTCGTCAATCAGGCGCCGCTGGGCTGATTCGCGCGAAATGGCAGGCGCAAAAACGTGGAAGTTGCCCACTTTTCTGACCCGGACCACCACTTCCTTCGCTTCCATTCTGTTGATCGTGGTCTGGACCGTGGTGTAGGCGGGGCGCGACCTTGCGGGGAACGACTCCTGGATCTCGCGGATGGAGCATTCGCCCTTGCTCCATAGGGTTTCCATCATCTGAAACTCGAGCCTGGATAATTTGGGCGGCAATTCGATCTCCTACACCTGTAGTAATTGCTACCACTCCTGTAGGTACTCGTCAAGGCGGTTGTGACTAACGGCTGAAATCGTGGCCGCTCTATACTGAAAAAACAGTCAATACAGGGGGTTCAGCGATGCCGGCCTATGACTATGAATGCGACGCTTGCGAAATCCGGTTCGAGACCAGACAAAAAATGTCGGACAACGCTCTCGAAGTCTGCCCGGAGTGCGGAGGGCATGTAAAACGGCTGATCAGCGGAGGCGCGGGCGCGATCACGAAGGGCGGTTCATCGGCACCCGGTTACGCGCCCCGGCAATGCGGCATGGGAGGACCTTGCTGCGGAGGTCCGTGCATGTCCGAAGAAATGGGCTGCGATCAGTGAGGTAATTGCGGGACATGGGCAGCACCCATCTAAAGGAACCGATCGAGAACCCCGGGGCTTCGTCGAAGGACGGCAGATGATTGCCGAAGTGTGAAGCCAAAAACCTGCGGCTCAGGTGAGCTTTTTGCGGTGTATGCTTATCAGAACCATCCCGGGCGCCCGCGGCGGACACTGTCATTGCCACGCAAGGGAAGCGCTGGGGGGCAGAATCTCAGTTGCGACGCGCAAGCAGTTGCGGCGCGCAAGCAGGTACGACGCGCAAGCAGGTACGACGCGCAAGCAGTAGCGGCGCGCAAACCCTTGCGGCGCGCCATTGAACCGACCCCGGCAGGAGCTTCGGGGCCTGATTTTGCATCTATTTACAGTGCGAGGGGAGAATGGCCGGGCGGCCCGCGAGTTGCCCGAAATCAGCCGTCGGTCGAGCCAGCAGGCGATCGCGCTGCATCACCGACAGCGAAACCAGGTGGCTCGCGAAGCTGATGGAATTTGGCGTCAGCTTCGACCAGGAAACGGAGGCGCCGGTGCACGCATTGGGCATAATCTCGATGCAGGAACGCGCCTGCCAGGCCGGCGGCACACTGGACGTGCATTGCGGACTGGGGCACAGCACGACCGTGATTACGAGAATTACCTGGGTGCGCCATGCTTAAGCGCATTATTCTGGCGGACGACCACAGCCTCATGCTGGAAGGCCTTACCCGGCTGCTGGCCGCTGAATTTGAGATTGTCGGAACGGCAACCGACGGTCGGACCCTGTTGTCCGAGACGTTGCGCCTGCGGCCGGACGTTGTGGTCCTCGATATCGGCATGCCGGAGCTGAACGGCATCGAAGCTGCGCGGCGCCTGCGCAAGGAATTGCCGGCGTGCAAGATTGTCTTTGCTACCCAGCAACTCGATCCGGCCTATGTACACGCCGCCTTCACCCTGGGAGCCAAGGCCTATGTTGCCAAGCAGTCGGCATCGAAAGAGCTGGTGCATGCCATTCGCCGGGCGCTGCGAGATTGCTACTATGTAACCCCGCTGGCTGGAAAGAGAGCTGTGGAGCTGGCGGAACTCGACCCGACGCGCAACCCGTCCGAATTCTTTGCCAGCAGGCTGACGCCGCGCCAGCGTGAAGTTCTGCAACTGGTGGCCGAGGGGAAAACCACGAAAGAGATCTCGGCCGCGTTGCACATTTCCCCGAAAACCGTCGAGTTCCATCGCAACAGCCTGATGGACGAACTGGGAGTGCGGACCACGGCCGAATTGACGCGCTATGCGATCTCGCAGGGGATCGTAAGCTGAACGTTTGGACGCCATTCGTCCATCGCCGACCGCCGTCGCCTAGGGTTTATCCCAGTTACAAATTGCATCTGGTGCGAATAGTGTCATTGGTGTAAGCAAATTACATTTAGGCATCTCGGTCATAGGTTTTTGGGTGACAATTTCGTTCATTGGGGAGAAGCGCGGGGCTGCTTCCAACGCGCACGCAGTAACGTCCAACCGAATGTCCCTCATCCGGAGAAAAGCAGCAGGAGGACGTTGGAAGAGCATGAGCAATTCTGTACGAATCCTCTCCATCAGCGACGACGACGGGCTGCGCTATTCGCGGGAGTTGCTGCTGCTAAACGATGGGTACGAAATCGAATCCATCGCAAGCACCGCGCCTTTGTCCGTTTCCCGCGCGAGGTCATTCGATATGGCGGTGATCTGCCGCTCTGTGGAACGGGAGCGCGCCATGGCGCTCGCCGACATGCTGCGCCGTTACAATCCGGAAATGCAGATTCTCTGTATCAGCCCGCTGGAGAATCAACTGGATGGTTGCGCAGCCGATCTGGAAATTCCCTCCGGCCCGGAGGTGATTCTGGAGGCAGTCCGGCTTATGAGTACGCAAAAAAGCATGCACAAAGCTTACGAGGCCTCTCACCAACGGTGAGAAGCCTCGTACCTTAGCTTGATCTCCGGTTCAGGCTGCCGAGGGAGCGGCTGCAGGCATGTTTTGCGGGGTGACGCGGACCATGCGCCCCTTGCTCCTGAATTCAAACCCGAGTAACTCCGCAGACTTCTTCACCAGGACGAATGGGCCTTGTTCGGAAGGCAGATAACAGGAGTCCATTTTCGGGTGAGCTGCGGCATATCCGGTTACTGTCAGCATCAGTATCTTCACATCCGGACACTGCAGTTGTGCAGCAGCGAGAATCTTCTGACAGTCTTCGTCGGTTAGGGTGTAACAAAGAACGATCAAATCAAATCTCTGTTCGGATAGCAGCATCGTGGCTTCCACGGCCCGGGCGGCCGCGTGCACTTCGAAATAGGCTCCGAGCATCAGCTTTCGGGTCTGCAATACCATCAGATCGCGGCTCACCAGCAAAATGCGTCTCTGGCCCTGCATATATTTTTCCATCCTTCTCCGGCGGGAAATCGTGTCGCGGCAATAAGGTTTCGCAGGTTCTCTCCAGAGTTTCGGAACATGCGCGATTCGGCACGATGAGCACGCAAAAACTGAGAAGATATGGTAATAAAACAGCGCCAATAATCTGACGGTCTTAGAGTTCACATCTTCTGCGATCGATAGGATGTGAATGCTCCCAGGTTTCATGGTAGGTGTATACGACGCTTCTGGTAACTAGGTACATCCCTAGGCCAAATTCGCAAGCTGGTACAAAAGCCCGGTTACATAATTCTCAATCCGCATTCAGATATGAGGCTTTTAGCTGAAGCGCACTCCAATTGCATTTTTGATTCGCCATTCTAATCTCCGCCGTATTGGCGCAGCTTGACCGTGCACCAACTTATCACTCGATTCCACTGCTGTTCGGTCAGTTGGGTGACATTAGTGCGGAAGGGAAGAGCCCGTGTCGGGCTGCGACGAAGATGAGGCCGGTTCGTCAAGTTTCATCACGTGCAAGCTGGCCTGGGTCTCAGGTACGGTGCCGTCGTTCACCTGTACCTCTGTGGGCTTGCCCTGGATGAGAATCCGCTGCACCGCCTTGGTGCGCGCCGGCACGCGCACGCGCTGAGTCACGGAGGTATCCTCGCTTCTCACGGTGACGGGGATTTCGGCCGCGGCATAACCGCTGTTTGACACGTTCACCGCGACCAGCCAGTTGCCGGCGGGCTGCGAAGTGGGAAACACGCTCTCGATAGTGAGATCGGGAAGACCTTTGTCGGCATTGACCCAATCGGCAAAGAACCAGGCGAGATCGTGGTGCTCGCCCGCCTGCTCGACCAGTTTTTCAAAACTATCGGGGGGCGCATTGTTTCGGTTCACCATGTCCTGCGCCGGATTGTAGGCGCGCAATGCTGCGGAAAGCGTGGGGTCGCCGACAACATCTCTGAGCATCCAGAACACGTAACTGGCCTTGGTGCGGAAGAAGACCGGGGAGATGGCAGCAGCCAGCGGCTGGCCCGTGCTTTCGCCGGGACTTTCCGGCTCGGCCAGCGAAAGCGCCGGGCGACCTGCCTCGAGGGCGGTCAGTGCTTTCTGTCTTCCCTGCTGTTTCTCAATCCATAGCGTTCCTATGAAATGCGCAACGCCCTCGCTGAGCCAGGCGCGCGGCGATTGCATCCACGCATGCGTCAGCGCATGGGCCATGATGCCTTCCAGCTGTTCAGGGGGGCCTTCGCGCAGGCTGGTGGCCAGCAATGCTCCGGTTTCGAATGCCGCATCCTGCCCATCGGGAAGATCGATCAAGGTGAGCTGCCCACGCGGCTGCTGTCCCAGCCACCCCTGCAGGAAGGGCGTGACGGTAGAGGCGGCGTCCGTCCAGGATTTCACGGCGACTTGGTTTTCGGGCGTCGTCCACGCCGTAACATTGGTTCCCGGGTGGGCGGTGCGAATCGCGACCAGAAGACTGGGGGCTTCGAAGCCGAGCGTGGTTTGATCGAGCTGCGCAGTGGCAACGCCGGGTATCTCCATGCCGGGGCTCTCGGAGTCCGTCACGTGGAGGTCGGCGGAACGCCCGTTGATGAGCGCCACCGTCGGCGCCTTCCCGTGCGGGAATTCGATGGTGAGGCGAAGATTGAATCTCGCTCCCGCGAGGCGCAGCTTGTGTTCGCCGATCTCGTCGAAAAGACGGGCACCGTCTCCCAGGATGACAGGAACCGCCGAGACCGGGTACCAGACGACATTTCCGAAGCCCCGCAGACCAGTGAAATCGGTGTCAATGGCGTCCCAGTCGGAATGGAGAGCCACGTCCTGCGGGGTTCCGATGGCGATAAGCCTCTGCGCGGAAGGTGTAATTGTTCCCGAATACGTGAGGTCGAGCTGAGTGCTTGCGCCCGGCGCGAGAGGTTGAGCCAGCGTCACCGCGGCCTCGTGCAGTTGCCCGGTGTGGTCGGAATCCGCGTTAAGCGTGGCCACCTGAAAGGGAATGTCCTTGCCTTCCGCGCGTATGCGCTCCCAGTTGAGCTGGGAGGAAAGCTGCAGGGGAACACGGGCCAGGGGCGACTTGCCATCGTTGCGCACAGTGAGCTGCGCGCGGACCGCGATCTGGTGCGCCTCGGGGCGGAGGTGTACATCCATGTCGAAGGCCGTGAATGTGACCGCCTGCCTTTCGCTGTCGGTGGAGACGGGCGCGGGAATTTTCGGCGGAGCATTGCCGGGACCATCCTGGGTGGTGGTTTCGCCGTTCTCATTGACGGATCGAGAAAAGATGACTTTGCCGTCGGGATTTTGGGATGCGGACGGAGTGCCCTGGCTGGGAGCTGGAGAGGGCGATGCGGGAGTCTGGGCGGACGCGATTTGGAAAGTAAGGGAGAGCAACAGCGCCGCCGCGAGCCCGGCACGCGCAGAGTGAAACTTCATGAACCAAGACCTTTCCGTTTTGACGCAGCCGGCGCGCTGGCGGTAGCGCCTGCCGGGGTGCGAGTGAGGGCGCGGCGCTGGCGAAATGCTTCGTAAAGCACGACGGCGCCAGCGGCCGAAACGTTCAGTGAACTTACCCCCCCGGCCATGGGAATGCGCAACAGGTGATCGCAGGTGCGGCGTACCAGGTCGTGCAGGCCGGCGCCTTCGCGGCCCAGAACGAGGACGCAATTGCCGGTCATGTCGAACTGGTCGTAATCGGTGGTCCCCCTTTCGTCGAGGCCGATGATCCACAGGTTGCGCTGCTTCAGGTCTTCGAGGGCGCGCACCAGGTTGACGACGCGGGCCATGCGCAGATGTTCGGCGGCGCCGGCGCTGGCTTTGACCGCAACTGCGCTCAGAGGGGCGGAGCGTCGCTCGGTGAGAATCACTCCATCCACCCCGGCGCCATCGGCCACGCGCAGCAGGGCGCCAAGGTTTTGCGGGTCCTCCACGCCATCCAGTGCGAGCAGAAGCCGGGCGCCCGAGGAGGATGGCGACGGCTCGAAGAGGTCTTCGAGGGCGAGCAACTCCTGGGGGCGCACCAGGGCCACGACGCCCTGGTGCGCAGCGGTGCCGGCGATCTGGGTGAGCTGCTCTTTCGATTCCTGGCGGACGCGGACGCCGGCCTGGCGGCACTCGGCGGCCAGTCGAGCGAGGCGTTCGTCCTGGCGTTCGCGGGCGAGCATTACATGGTCAAACCTTCGCCGCCCGGCCCGCAGCGCCTCCTCAACCGCATGCACGCCGTAGAGGATATCCATAAGGGACAGTGTAAAAGGTGGGCCGGTTGAACTGGTTCATCTGATAGGAGGGCGGCGGGCCTGAAACCGCTTGCGGATTGGACGCAGGCATGGATACTCGTCCTATGGCGGAGTCCAGGCCCAAGACGTTTCGCGCCGTGCTGGAGCAGACGGGAGACGGGCTCCGCTGGGTAATAGCGCGGGTGCCGTTTGATCCGGCGAAAGTGTGGCCGGTGCGCAAGGGCCGGCGGGTGCGTGGGGAGATCAATGGGTTCGCGTTCCGGACGGCCCTGTTCCCGGAGGCCGGGGGGAAAAAGCATGTCGTGCTGGTGAACAAGAAAATGCAGGCGGGGGCGCACGCCCGGGCCGGCGACACCGTGCAGATCCGCCTGGAGCCTGACCTGGAGGAGCGGGAAGCCAGCATACCGGCTGAGCTGGCGAAGGCTCTGAAGGCCGACCGGGCGCTGCGGTTTTTTTTCGACGCCATGACCCCGTCGAGGCGGCGCGACATCGCCCGCTACGCAGGCGAACCGAAGAGCGCCGCCAGCCGGACGAAGCGCGCCGAGGAAGTGGCCGAATGGTTTCTGCTGGCCCTGGAGGGCGAGAGGGAAACCCCGCCGATTCTGCGGGTTGCGTTCCAGCGCCAGCCGGCGGCGCGGGAAGGGTGGGAAGCCATGACGCCCATCCGGCGGCGCAATCACCTGCTGTCCATTTTTCACTACAAGACTGCGGAGGCGCGGGAGAAGCGCACCCGGCTGGCGGTGGAAGATGCCGTCAAGCTGGCCAAACGGCTGAAGGGTTAGGAAGATTTCAACTAAATCGCTTCACTTCACTCGTCTTTTGTCCCCGGTTTGTCGTCTAATGGAACGAGATGAGAGCGCTCGCATCGGTACAGTCGCTGTTTGCCCAGGGTTCGACTGCGGTCCCGAGTTCGATTCAGAACGAAGCGGTCCGGCAGGAGAATCTTGCCATCGCCGCTGGTCTCAAGCACCAGGAGGCCGGTCTGCTGGACCAGCTGATCGTGCGCTACCAGCATCGCCTGCTGCGGTACCTGCTGTTTTTGACCAGCAGCAGGGAACTGGCGGAGGACCTCTTCCAGGAGGTCTGGATGCGGGTACTGGTTCGCGGCGGGCAGTTCAACGGCAAGGCGCGGTTTGACACCTGGCTGTTTACCATCGCGCGCAACTTGGTAATCGACTACCGCCGCAAGCGCACGGTGGCCAGCCTGGACGAGTTGTTTGACGGGGCCCACGAAGACGACCGGCCGATGAGTTTCGAGGTCTCCGATACGCAGCCCACGCCCTTCGACAATTTCGCCAGCCTTGAAGACCGCCGGCGCGTTGCCGAAGCGCTGCTCGAAGTAGACACTCTCTACCGCGAAGTGCTGGTGCTCCGGTTCCACGAAGAGATGTCGCTGCAGGAGATCGCAACCGTGACGCGGGCGCCGCTTTCAACTGTGAAATCGAGATTGTACCGGGGTCTGGCAGCCATCAAGCCCAAGCTGGAAAGTTGGCCTTCGCCTCGGCCCGACGCGGAGTAAACGTGCCACGAAGTGTCGAGGGATCGGGCGATCGCGATCTGACGGCTGCGCTGGCGGGACAGCAGGCCGATCGGGAGCGTGATGTCGCCCAGAGTACGCGGCGCGTGGTGATGGCCTCCCTGGGAGTAATCAAGGAGCAGAAGGCCGGGCGCAAGCGTGTCCGCGCCATCGCTATCTCAGCCGTCCTGGTTTTTCTGCTGGTATTCGGGCCCCTTATCTGGTGGGCCGTCGATAATCTGATTGCCGGCGAGCGCATGGGCGACCTGACCAGCGAGCTGAGCCTGTGGGCATGCATCCTCTGCCCGGCGATTCTGGCCGCGGCGATGGTGGCGGGGTGGCTGAAGCACCGCACTTGAGGGCAGCGACTTTCCCGCGGGCCGTTGGTACAGGTAGGCAGTACTCCCCAAATCTTCGCTAATACTTCGCCGTTTTTGGGCAATTAACTTACATGTAAGTAACTGTGAACACAGCGTTTATATCACTAAAGAGAGAAAAATGTCCGGAAATAGTTTTGCGGTCCGTACAGGTGTTTCGACCGGGAGCAAAAAAATGCCAGACCAGAAAGTCGCAACATGGCGTACTCTGTCTGCGGTCATTTTCATGGTGCGCCCGTGACGGGTAATTCTCGGCAGATTTTGAGGAAGGGTGACGTCCGGGGACGCAACTTCCGGCGCGGCTGTGCCGTCATTCCTACAGAAGTTCATCTCCACTTAAACTTCTACTGAGCCCCCTCCCTGCGAGGGAAGGAAACATGCGCGATCCTGAATCCATAGCGGTGAATGAAGACGCCCGGCTGATACCGTGGTGGTCGATCGCCGCAGCTATTGCGGCCCTGATTGCCGTGGAGTACTACATGTGGATGGTGATGCCCGAGCAGCGCCACCATCCCGGGCCGCCCCTCGGGTTAAAGATCTATTTCAACCTGTCGTGGGGACTGCTGGCAGCGCTTTACTTCCTGATGGTCGGTTACGTGAGTAAGGACGCACCGCGGCGCGCGATGAGCGCGCGGTTCTGGATGCTGATATGCTTCGTGATGCCGGGGGGAATCGGCGCGGTGCTCTACTTCCTGCTGCGCCAGCCGCTGGTGTCACGTTGCCCGGCGTGCGGCACGTTTGTGCAAAGTGATTTTCATTTCTGCCCCCAATGCGACTACCAGCTCACGGCCAGCTGCGGCACGTGCTTCCGCACAGTTCGAGCGACAGACCAGTTCTGCACCCGCTGCGGACACGAACTGTCGCAGGACGAGATGCCGGCGCGGCTTCGGATAATGGCGGATTGATTTTTAGGGTTCAGTCGCCGCGACCCAATGGCAGTGGTCGCAATCTGTCGCATGAAGCGCCGCATGTGTGCTCAACCGAGCTGCAAGCCGGACGGCGCTCAAGCCCGTGATACCCACGCACCAATGGAGATACCGCAAAAGCGTATGAATGAGCCACGAAACACAGCGTCACCGGAAACCGAACTCCTCCATGACTCCTTTGGCGCGAGCCCGATGGGGATTGCGGTGGAGACGATGGAGGGGCAACCCCTGTTCGTGAATCCCGCGCTGTGCTCCATGCTCGGTTTCAGCAAAGAGGAAATGCGAAGCAAACACTGCGTCGACTTCTCTCCTTCAGAGGATGCGGAGAAGGACTGGTCACTTTTCCAGCGGTTGCGAGCAGGTTCAATCGACAACTACCAGCTGGAAAAGCGCTATTTCCGTGGCGACGGGTCGCTGATGTGGGGACGCCTGAGAGTCTCGTTGTTAGGGGGTCAAGCTACTCCTCGTGTCCTGGCGATGGTGGAGGACATTACCGAAGAAAAGAGGGCCCAAGAGAGCGAAATCGGGCAGCGACACGCCTTGCAACAAAGCGAAGAGCGGTTGCGACTGGCGCAGCAGGCGGCCCGGATCGGAACCTTCGAATCGAACCTTCGGACGGGCGCGACTACCTGGACACCGGAACTGGAGGCCATATACGGATTTGCGCCGGGCACATTCGGGGGAAGGCATGCCGATTTTTTAAACATGATTCATCCTGACGACCGTGCAGGAATACCCGGGTTCATTGACCTGTCGATAAAAAGCGGAGAGCCGAGCACTGCCGAATGGCGCATCGTGCGACCGGACGGGGCGGTGCGCTGGATTACCGCGCGCTGGCAGGTTTTCAGGGATGAGTCCGGAGAGCCTTTGCGCATGATCGGCGTGAATATGGATATCACGGAGCGCAAGCTGAGCGAGCAGGCTCTGGCCGAGATCCCGCGCAAGTTAATCGAAGCCCAGGAACAAGAACGCGCGCGCATCGGGCGGGAGCTTCACGACGATATCAACCAGAGACTCGCCCTCTTGTCCATGGAGATAGAGCAACTGAAGGATCGACCCGGCAAGACCAAATCGCTGGTGAAGGAACTGCGAGAGCGAATCGGGGAAATTTCGACGGACGTGCAGGCCCTGGCGCATGATCTGCATCCCTCCAGGCTGGAATACCTGGGTGCGGTTGCAGGCATGAAATCCTGGATGAAGGACTTTGGCTTGCGGCAGAAACTCGATCTGGATTTCACAACCGATGTACGGAGCGAGCTACCCCCTGCAATCGGCATCAGCCTGTTCAGAGTTTTACAGGAAGCGCTGCAAAACACGGTCAAGCACAGCGGCGGCGGAAGGATCGAAGTGCAACTGCGAGAGGAGTCCGACGCGCTTCACCTGGTTGTCAAAGACTCAGGCAAGGGTTTCGATGTCGACGCAGTGTCGCAGGGGAAGGGCCTGGGTCTGACCAGCATGCGAGAACGCGTTCGGCTGGTAAACGGAACCATTACAATCCGTTCGACGCCGGAACGTGGAACATGCATCCGGGTTCGCGTGCCCCTTGGAGTTAAAGAAGATTCGCCGCGGCCGGCCGGATAGCTATTTCCAGAACGGAGCTTCGCGCAAGCTCCTTGGTGCTATGCTCATGTTGGCCGAGTTTTCAAAATATTGTAAAGAAAATCCACAAAACATTCACAATGATATCCACTGACTAAATTGCGTCTAATCGGTATGGTAGGCTAATTCAGCTTTCGACGGGCTCCCCCGCGCCCTGAGGGTTACAGAGTGGCGGTACTTGAAGAACTGGTGGTTGCGGCCCAAGGAGTACACGTGGCAGCGAAAAGGGCGCGAGTTCTGGTTGTCGATGATCACGACGACTGGCGGAACTTCGTCTGTTCGCTCCTGAAGCGGCAAACTGGGTTGCGCGTCGTGGGCGAGGCAGCGGACGGATCGGAAGCCATCCAGAAGATCAAGGACCTGCAGCCAGACTTGATCGTCCTCGATCTCGGCCTTCCCGGGTTAAATGGACTGGAGGTGGCGCTCCAGATCCGCGAACTTTCGCCGCGATCGAAAGTTCTGATGGTAACCCAGATGCGGGCCGCGGATGTGGCTGAGGAGGCCTTTCGTAGAGGCGTTCTCGGCTATGTGGTCAAATCCGAGGCGGCGGACGAATTGTTGCCGGCTATCGAGGCGGTCCTTCAAGGAAAGCAATTCGTTAGCCAGCACCTGGTTGGCAGCGTGTTGAAGGATTCCCGGAAAGGCGAGGCTGCCCGGCCCGACCGCCACGATGAAAACGTAATCACGGAATCGGGGTCGCCAAAGCTGGATACCAAGGCTCGTCACGAAGTCGAATTCTACCCCGACGACGCGACGTTTGTGGCCGGCTTGACTCGTTGTGTTGAGAGTGGGCTGAGGCGCGGAGACACTGTCTTCGTGTTGGCGACGGAGTCGCACCGGGCCGGCATTCTTCAAAACCTGCAAGCCCAGGGTCTGGATTCAGGCGCACTGATGGACCGTGGCCGGCTGGTTCTGCCGGACCCGTATGAAGCGCTTGCTGAAGTCATGGTGGATGGCAAGCCTGACGCCGAGCGCTGCTACCAATTTTTGCGTGCGCTCATCGACCCTGCACCCGGCAACTCGGCGGAAGCGAATCACGTGTCCTTCTGCGGGCAAGTTGCTCCTCTTCTGTTGCGCCAGGGCGATGCCGAAGGGGCGATGGAACTGGAGCACATATGGGACCAGATCTCACTGGCGCATGGCGCGAATACATTTTGCGGGTATATCTCGAGTGGGATACCAGACACAAATCGGGGCGAGATTGTGCCCAGAATCTGCGCCGCGCACTCCCACGTTTATGGGTTGGAGTCGAGCATTTAGCCGGTAGGCGTTGCTGACGAACTCGGTGATGCCCGCCGGCAGCCCGCGACCACACGCGCGGCAGCCCCCGACCACAGAGTTGCGGAAAATGGGAACCAGCCTGCGAATTCCAGGAAATCAACGTAGCAGGGCCTAGAGTCCATAAGGACCTTGTGCTTATAGCGTGAACAGCGTCAGCGGAATCGCGTCCGCCATTGCCTTGTACCCGGCCGGCGAAGGATGCAGATGGTCCCCGCAGTCGTCCGCCGGCAGAAGTTGATCCGGATGCTGCGGATCGCGCACCACAGCGTCGAAATCGATCACCGCATCGAAATGGCCGGCGGCGCGTATCCACGTATTCACAGCCTGGCGATCGGCCTCGCTCAGCGGACCGGGATGATAGTAGTTGGAGCCAACGTAGGGAGTGATGGTCGCCCCATAGACTCGTAGGCCGTGAGCGTGGGCCCGGGCGATGATCTGCCGGTAGGCGGCGATGACGCGCTGCACCATAATCGAGTGCTCGGCGGCCGAAACTTCGCCGTTCCGCGCCAGGCCGCCCAGGTCGTTCACTCCTTCGAATACGATCACCCACCGCACCCCCGCGGGCGCTAAAACATCGCGATCGAACCGGGCCAGTACATTCGGGCCCAATCCATCGATAAGCAGATGGTTACCGCCGATTCCCTGGTTGGAAACTCCGATGTTGCGCGTTGCCGGCGAGGCCTGCAGGCGCGCCGCCAGCGCGTCGGTCCAGCGATCGTTGCCGTTGGTCGTGGCGCCGTGACCGTCGGTGATGGAATCGCCAAGCGCCACTACTGCGGCCGCGCCGGGTGCGCTCATCACGTCGATTGCCGAAACCTGGTACCAGTGGTCCACGGGCTTCGGCTCGGTGAACTTGGTGGCGCTCACCCAGTCGCCGCGCACGGTGTACGATGTCGCGCGCGAACCGGGATGGCTTGTTTCACGCGCCGGCGGTGCGTCCAGATGCAACGTAACCGCAATATCGGCTAACGGCGCCAAGGTGTACTCCAGCGGGTCTGACAAAAACTCCGCCCCCGGCGGCACCGTCACTTCGCCCATGCCGGCGAACTTCAGCGCTCGATCACTCCCGGGATCAATGTCCGGTGATGCCGGCGACAGCGGCCGCGCGATGTGCACCGACGTGATCCGTAAAGCATCGGTGCCGAACGCATTCGAAATGTGCACTCGGAGCGCGGATCCGCCCACCGACAGATGAAAGATCTGGCGCAGCGTAGCGTCGCGAAAATCGTCAGCCGGGATAGCGTTCTGCGGCTCGGGGATCTGTTGCGAAGCACCCCAACTGGTAACCCAGGCCTGTTCGGTCGCCACTGCAGTTTGAGCACGTACGAAGCTCAACGCAAGGATCCAGCCGGCAAGCACCCACAGAATTCGCGCTTCTTTCATAGCCGATGTTTTAGCATGAGCGGCCACGCCGACGCTCCTCATGAACAAGTGTCCTCAAGCGGGATTGGGATGAGTTGGAATCCGAGTTGGTGGGCTTGTTTTGACAGGCGTTTGTGCAGGCGAAGTTTTTGTTTTTGCTGTTGTTGGGCGAAGACTGTTTCGTCGTAGTCCTT
>DASXXV010000085.1:0-1599 GCA_036502905.1 Occallatibacter sp.
TGCCCAGCTATCCCGCGCTGGAGAAGAGCAAGAAAGTCTCGGCGGCATGGCTGGTCGAGCATTCCGGCTTCGCTCGCGGATACGGCGACGGCCATGTCGGCATCTCGAGCAAACATGCGCTGGCAATCGTGAATCGCGGAAATGCCACCGCTGACGAGGTCATCGCTCTGAAAGAGCAGATCCAGCAGCGTGTCGAGGAAATTTGGGGCCTCCGTCTGGAGCCCGAGCCCGTCATGGTCGGCTTCTAAGCTTGGTGTGAAGCGGACGTCAGTGTCCGCCTCCACACGATTCTTCCGCAAGACAGAACTTCCCGCCCGTTCTTCCCAAGAAATTCCTGAACAACCTGGGCCTCTGGACGGTCTTCATGACTGAGGGCAGACGCGTGGTCGCAGGAGAGGCAATCCTGAGCGGAGCGGCAACGATTGAGCGCGGTCAGGACGAGATGCTGGAAGGTTTGGTCCGGCAGCACTCACGACTGGTCTACCGCATCGCATACGCCGTCTTGCGCCGCCATCACGACGCCGAGGACGCTACCCAGGAAACATTTATGCGGGTGCTGCGCTACAGTTCGAACCTCGCGGCCGTGGAAGATCCGAAAACCTGGCTGGCGCGGATCGCATGGCGCGTCGCCGTGGATCGCAGCAAGCATCGCGGACAAAGGCGAGAAATTCCTTTGGAAGATCCTGAGAAGCCAATCATGGAACTAGCTTCTGCCGACGCTCCCGCCGACGAGAGCGTGCAAGGCGCTCAGGTCAGCGCGGCGCTGGAACGGATGATCTCTGCGCTTCCTGCGAAGCTGCGCGAGCCTTTGATTTTGTCGACCATTGAACAGATGTCGCCCAGAGAGGTGGCTGCAACCCTGGGCATTAATGAGGCCGCCGTGCGGTCGAGAGTTTTCCGCGCGCGGCAGATACTGCGGGAAAAATTGGCCGAAAGGCTGGGCCGGAAATAGGTGAGAGCTATGGCAAACCAGAAGCCGGACGAACTCGATCGGATATTGGACGCAGCGCTGGCGAAATATGCGGCTATAGAGCCCCGGGAAGGACTCGAACAACGAGTCCTTGCCAACCTGCGCGCGCAGTCGCCGATTCCGGGGCCTGCGTGGTGGCGCTGGGGCGGCGTGATGGCTGCGGTGGTGGCTGCATTCCTCATTACTCTCGCGCTGACTTGGAGATCGGACAAGCAGCTTCAACCGGTGGTGGCGAATCGCCCTGTGGTTACCATCCAGCCTCCAAACGAGCGACCCATGCAGACTGTACCGAACGCCCAAAGCAGCGGATTTCGACCCATACGACCCGATGCCGCCCGAAAGCTGGCCGTGCCTCCCTCGCTCCCTGCACTCGCAATGGCGCGCCCACCCAAGCTGGATCAGTTTCCATCACCCCAGCCTCTAAGTGAGCAGGAAAAGATTTTGCAGAACTACGTTACGGAGAACCCCGAGCAAGCGGTGCTGCTCGGCCGGGCCCGAACCGAGGCGCTTCGTCAGGATCAACTCGAAGAAATGAACTCCTTCCCGGCTGGTGCGCGCGACACGAATTCAGAAGAACGGAATAACGGCACGACAGAAAGATAAAAACTTAAGGAGAACGGATTATGCGC